>JBAYPC010000015.1:0-14914 GCA_041677905.1 Alkalispirochaeta sp.
GTAGTTCAACCCCAGACTGCCCGCCGTCTCCTTACCAAGACCGGCGATGGTGAATATCCGGGCGTACCGAAAGGCCAACAGAACCAGGGGAATACTGATGAGCAGCACTTCGTATCTGCCCTGAACGATCATGGAAAAGTCGCCGACCAACCAGGAGGAAACCGACTGAATCATGTCAAAGTGGTACGCTATCGCCTCGGCTGCGGCGTCAAGGACGTTTCCCAGGACCAGCCCAAGAAGGGGAACCACTACGACACTTCGGTACCGGATCTTCCCAATCAGAAAGACGAAAAGGGATGTCGCCGCCAACGCGGTCACCGCAGCGGCGATGATGCGGATCAAGGTGGGAGCCTCAGGTATGAGCAGCACCGCCAGAACAAACCCCACTCGGGCCCCGTCGATAGTGGCAGCCGTCCCGGGCGAGGCAAATCGGTTGCGCAGGATGCTCTGCAGAATCAGCCCGGATACGGCCAACCCCGCGCCGGCCAGCAGCACGCTAACCAGGCGGGGAATTCGACTCAACAGGACAATACGCCACACATCAGGATTGCCGGTCAGGATATCACCCAGTGATATGGTCCGCGCCCCCAGAGAGACGGACCACACACCACCGATAATGACCAGAACGAGGAGAACCTCCCTCCTGACCAGATGCCGGGAGATATCCCGCAGGGGGTTCACTTCCCGATGACCGATTCTATGTCACTGAACATGGTCGATGTCGCTTCCAGGCCCCCTGCAGCGAGGTACCACGCCTGAGGTGACGCGTAGATAATGTGATCATTGACAAACGCCGACGTCTCCCGGACAAGGGCGTTGTTCAGAACGGACCTGGCCGTACTGGTGCCGGAAATTGCGGCACCCCGGTCCAGGACGATAAGGTAGTCCGCGTCGTGTTCTACCAGGTATTCAAAGGAAATACTCTGGCCGTGTGTGGACACCTCAATACTGTCGTGGGCCGGGGTAAACCCAAGGTTGGTATAGACAATATCAAAGCGGGACCCCGGTCCGTACACACTAAGGGCGCCGTCATTCACCATGATCATCAGAGCCGTTGCACCCTTGGTCGCCATCCGGATTGCTGCGGCGCGGTTGTCGAGGTCGTCCAAAGCCTTCTCGACTTCCGTGCTTTTACCGTACAGAGAGGCAAGGAGACGGGCGTTCTCCCTGACCGACTCCATGAAGTCTCCGGTCCTCACCGTCAGGTACACCGTCGGTGCAATCCGGGCAAACTCGTCGTACAAACCGGCCTGTCTGCTGGAGATGAACATCGCCTCCGGCTGAACGTCAAAAATGGCCTCAAAATCGGGCTCGAAGAGGGTCCCTGCGTCGTGGATGTCGTCACCGGCGTACTTGTTGAGATATTTGGGAAGATTTGCCTTGGGAACGCTGTCCACCGGTACTCCCAATACGTTCAGGGTGTCCAGCGTATCGAAACCAAAGACGACGATGGGAGACGGTTTCAGCGGAACAGAAACGGTACCCAGGTCATGGGTGACGGAAACGGTTTCCCGATCAGGGACAACAGCCCCGCCCCCTTCAGGTGATCCCGTTGCGTGGATATAGGTGATCGTTCCAACAAGGAGAACGAGAGAAATGTAACGTTTAAGAACTCGCACAGTTAGCCTCCAACAATTGAGTTAGGTAAGGGTAACTTGCACGAACTCCGATCGTCAACTATGTTGCTTGTATTAGTCAGTTATTTCCAGTCAGATTATTTCCGGTCAGGATGCAACTCGGGCGACGTCCTGTGGGGCGGCAGTTTCGGGCAACGCCGTAAGATATCCGGTGCGGACACAGATATCAAAAAGTTCTCGTGTCA
Organism: Alkalispirochaeta sp.; assembly: GCA_041677905.1. Classification (GTDB taxonomy): domain Bacteria; phylum Spirochaetota; class Spirochaetia; order DSM-27196; family Alkalispirochaetaceae; genus Alkalispirochaeta. The sequence goes on from JBAYPC010000015.1 coordinate 1,823, forward strand.
TGATATCGGTTTCGGTGGTTTCGTATCCGTCAAAAAATCGCGTTATCGTGACGTGCAGTCCGTCGGGTCGATCGGCTGCAATGTTCAGTACAGCCCGTTGACCTGGAGCCGATTTGATTTCAAAACGTTTCATGGAACCCCCTCATACCTTGAGTATCGGCATGAGGGGGAGGATATTTACGCCCGCCCTGGTTTACGACGGCAGTATCAGCACGTGTATCAGCCCTTGTAAATAACGTCCCGGCCGATCGTTCCGACAAGCATATCCAGATAGTCCGGACGCTGGATACGGATCGCCTCCCGACGGCACCAGGAGAGAGAATCCTGGATATTGGCTCCCTGGCCGGTGTCGGCTTTCAGTGCTTTCTCCAGATAGGCTATCTCCCGTTCCAGGTATTTTACCTCCTGGTCCCGATACAGTTCCAGGCGCTGCCGGTACCAGTCGGAACCGAGCACGTACTCCCGGTCAAAGAGACCGCGGATTTCCGGGTCTGCCGCCGTTTTTCCTTCGTAGGTCCCCTCGGCCATGATGTAGAGGAGTGCCTTCAGCGGCGGTATGGCCCCTTCCACACTGCCGTCCTTTATGTAGGCTGCTGCAACCTTCTGGTGGGTTTCCACTATGTTGTTGATACCATCCACAAAGTCGTCCATGCTCTGCAGTTCCGGCTTCAGCATCTGATCGTTGAAGACCATCCCCGGCGAGTCAAAGACCCGTCCAAAGAAGTTAACGGCAAATTTCTTGGTAATACGGTAGCCCAGACGACTTGCCGGAACGTTCTGTCCTTTGTGCTCAAAGTCGTCCAATTTTTCAAGAAAATCATTGGCGATCATATTCGTCGGATCTCGTTCATCCGGATGCAATCGGGACCACATCTCCGGAACGAGAAGGCTGATGTCGTGTTCCACCTTGAAATCCGGCCCGATATACCCGGCGGCGGTGGTGAATGCGTTGTACCCGGTGAGGATGTAGGAAAGCAGAGCGTTGTTCAGGTCTGACGTCGCTACCAGGGCGTTGAACGGTCCTTTTGTCAGTGCCCCTTCAGATCCCGCCCCCGTAGTGGACGGTGACTTTCCCGTCAGGCTGGAAATGAAATCCATGAAGAGTTCCGGCAGCTCCTGGTAGTGAATAGGGGCGTACACTGCCAGCGGCCGAATACCTGCGGCTCGATCAGACGGGTTGTTTCGGCGCCCCGGAAGAATTGCATTAACCGGATGGTATATGGGCTGCCCAACGGGGATCTTCCGGTACAAACGGGAACCGAGATCGGCGATGTACTTGTCCCGTGGTTTCACACGGGTGGGATCGGTCTGAAGATACCGGGGGTTTTTGGACGGCACACCGTTCACGATTCGTGGATGGGAGGGGACCACAAAGAACCGGGTCTCCTTGTCTTCCACTACTGAACAGATCAGCTCCTGTACCGGCCTGGTGTAGTCGGTGAACTCCAGGGCTCGATCGATAAACTCCCGCGCCTCTTCCTGGGGGAACGGATTAAAGTTGGACAAAAAGACCGGTGCAGTGGAGATGTCCTTTTCGGCCTGTTTGTCATATCCCCGATGAATCGCGTCGTCGGGGCGCTGGAAGAACCGGAATTCACAGTTCTGGGTAAACTTCACGCTGGGGTTTGTGTAGTCCGGGTTCAGTCCCTTAAGCCACGTCGCGGGCACGACCACGCTGGAAGAGATGTCGTCTTCCCATTGAACCTTGTGGGAGGGCATGAAATCCTGCCGCAGTTTGTGGGTCCAGCCGGTACCGTCCTCTTGCATGCCGATCCTGAGGTAACTCCCGATAACGGGCCGCCCCATGTACTTCAGTACATTTCCGCTGGCGCCGTTCACAACATCTACACTGAACTTCTCTCGCCATTTGTCACCCCAGTCTTCGTGGTAAAAACGCTTGACGAGAAAGACCAGTGCTTTTATCCGGTGCGGTATGGATTCCAGCCAGGAGTTAAACTCATCCGTATTTGTCGACCGTGGAGCCAGCAGTTTGATCACCGACCCCAGACTGCGGGCTCGGGACAGTATCTTGCGGCTGACGTAGTCTCCCCCGTTCCGGGGCTCCAGAAAGCGGTCGCTGTAATCACGGTTTATGATCTCTTCGACCATGTCCATGTCGTTCTTGAAATCTGCGATAATCAGCGGCGTGTAGTGCATGGCATCGTCGAGGGCTTTGGATATCTCCGACTTACCGCCGCCGGAAACGGTACACGGCTTATGGCACAGGGTGCCTTCCGACGCCGTTCCGACCAGGCGCCACGCCCCCGAAACGGGATGCTGTTCCATATTGACCTTAAAACCGGTGGGGTGGATATAGGTGCGCCCCGGCAGTACCCGCAGTGATCGGTCACGTCCTTCATCGTCCACCCAGTTTGCAATCTGGACGTCCAGATCAATGGTCGTGTCTTCCGGCAAAAAGATGATGTCAGGATAGGTGGTATCGACGCCGTACCCTTCCGGTTTGATTTCGATGCTGTCTCCCAGCAACCCGGGAAGGTCCGCAAACCGGTGCTTACGGTCCCGGAGGTTACTGTCGGGAACGAACTTCATACCCAGGTTGTAGCTTGGAAACGCCAGGGCGCCTCCGGCGTGTTCTTCTTCTACCAATCCGAAGAGATTTGCAGAGTAACTGATCTGGGTTTTGACTTCTTTCTTCGAATACCCGAAGTAGTTATCCGCAATGAGGGTTACCATAGTTCCCCGCTCATCCCGGGCGGTAATCTTGAAAGGCGTCCCGTCGTTGTAGAGTTCACCGGGATCTTCCCAGCACATTCCTTCTCGCTTCTGCCGTTCCGTCGCCTTGGAGACGTGGGGCAGGCCAAGGTCCTTTTTCCGCATGTTCACCAGGTGGGTAGCGAGGATGATACACCCGCTGTGTCCCGTCCAGTGCTGCGGATCGAGAGCGCTGTCGTTTTCCGGCAAATAGGGGTCACCGGCGTTACCGAATATCGATTCTACAAAATCCAGGTTGGCCACCAGGTTTCCCGGCGCAAAAAACCGGATTTCGGTGTACCGTTTCTCCAAAACTCCCGGTACTTCCGGCTGTACAATAGGCTTCAGCAAAAGGCTGACGAACCGGCTGGCCGGCTTGTCGGCGTCCATCGTAAAGGGGATTTCCCCCAGTGCTTCCGGCGGGTTCAGAGCTTCCCGAAGAAGACGAAGAAAGGCTGTTTTGGGTACGACTTTTTTGTCCAGCGGTACGGGAAGGCCCCCGTCGGCAACGTGGAACACCCCTTTAGTCGTTCGTCGATCGTGTTTGGGGTTGTGCAGGATGCCCTGTTTGGTGCGGTAGGAGTTGATGATACCGGTGTGAAAACCGTGCTTCGACGGCGGTATGGAGAGTTCCCGGGCAATTCCATAGCGATCAAGGATAAACGAATTGCCCGGTAGACGGGGAATCTCTTCGTCGGTATCGGCAAGGTAGTCGTTGAGAAACTGCTGAATTCTCTCGTCCGACGGCGGCAGATACTCTTCAAGAAGGCGGTTTTTTTCGCAGAAATTCCGGACGAGTCCGTCGGCCAGTTCCAGCATCGATTCCTGTTCTTCCGGTACGGTCGACAGGCCGTGACTGGCCAGTTTGAAGTTGATATAGGCGATCATCCGCCGACGGTTTTTCGGATCGGACGGGTTGTAGTTGAGTCCAAAATCAGTGGGAGTCAGGTCCCGGTCGTTTGCTGTCTGCATGGACACATAGTAATTTATTTCAACTGCTCCGTACAGACGGGTGTCGATGGGGGATGTGCATCTTTCCACAATTGGAGTTATACTAAACCAATCCAAAATCAACAGTAGGAGCAGACATATGAACAATATGAAAGTTATCGATTTGACTATGCCGCTTGGCGTGGGTACGCCTCCCTGGCCCACTTATGAACCGCTGCAGGTGAAGTACTTCAAACGACTCGCGCCGAACGGTGCCAACGGGCAGCTGGTGACCCACTCGAACCACCTGGGTACCCACCTTGACGGTGAAATCCACTTCCACACCCCCGGTAAGGACATTGCCAGCCTGGACATGGACTTTCTGGTCAATGAAGGCGTCATCGTCGACCTTTCCGACGTCGCCGGTGAGTACGATGTCTACACTTCCGAGATGATTGAAGAGCGGGTAGACGTCAAAGAAGGGGACATTCTCATTATCTCCACCGGTTACCACAAGTACAGCTGGGACCAGCCCACGGGTGACGAAATTGCCTACATGGTAAAGCACCCCGGCCCCAACCGCGAATTTGCCGAATGGGCAAAGAAAAAGAAATTACGCTGGATCGGCGTGGACTGCGGCAGCGCGGACCATCCGATGAACACCAAGATCCGTGACTGGATGCCCCGGCAGGCCGCCGAGTGTGACGCCCACTTCAAGAAGAAGTACGGCAAGGGTCTCACCGAGGTGTTTACAGACGACAAGTACCAGCTCATGCACATAGAGATGTTCCCCTACGGCATTATTCACGCCGAATGTGTCGGTGGTGACATTGACCTTCTGTTGAACGAGCGGGTGACCATCGGCTGTTTCCCCTGGCGTTTTGTGGACGGTGAGTCCTCCATTGCCCGTATCGTCGCCTTTGTAGACGACAAGACCTACGAAGAAAAGATGGCCAAGAAGGCAAAGGCAAAACTGACCCGTTTTGGTGACGTTGCCCGCGCCGAAAACGAGTGGCTGGTAGAAGAAGGCCGCAAACGGGCCAAGAACGCAAAGTAAGACTGTCCTGCAAAAATCGGCGCTCCGTTGTCTCGGCAACGGGCGCCATTTTTTTTGGCCGACAACCAAATGCTATTAGCACAAACGCATTTTTGTTGTACAATCGTCCAATGACCACACATACAACAACCAACAATAAACCTTTGTCGGGCATAAAAGTACTTGATATGACTCGCGTTCTGGCCGGTCCCTTCACCACAATGCTTTTGTCTGACCTTGGTGCAGAAGTTCTGAAGGTCGAAATGCCCGGTGTCGGGGATGATTCCCGTCACTTTGGTCCATTCAAGAACGAACGGAGTCTCTACTTCATCAGTATCAACCGCGGTAAACGCAGCATGACCCTGAACCTCAAAACCGAAGAGGGAAAGGCAATTCTCCGCAAACTGGTGGCCGAACATGACATTCTGGTTGAGAACTTTCGACCCGGCGTCATGGAAAAGCTCGGTCTGGGGTATGACGAACTGAAGAAGATACATCCGGGGCTCATCTACGCCGTTTCGTCGGGGTTTGGGCACACCGGTCCGGACAGCAAGAAGCCGGCCTATGATATTCTCGCCCAGGCCGCCGGCGGTCTCATGAGCGTAACCGGGTGGCCTGGACAGGCACCGACACGGGTCGGCTGTTCCATTGGTGATATCGGCGCGGCCCTCTTCAATGCCATCGGTATTCTCGCCGCATTAAACCACCGCCACGCCACAGGGGAAGGCCAGAAAGTGGACGTTGCCATGCTGGATTCTCAGGTCGCCATTCTGGAAAACGCCCTGGCCCGCTACCAGGTGGACGGTCAAAATCCGGAGCCCCTGGGTAACCGACACCCCACCATCAGCCCCTTTCAGGCGTACCGTGCTTCGGATGACTGGTTCGTCGTTGCGATCGGTAATGACGCCCTGTGGCAGCAGTTCTGCTCCGCCCTGAACCGCAACGATCTTGCGTCAAATGAACGGTTTTCGACCAACCCCAAGCGGACGGCCCATCTTGAAGAGCTGAACGAGATACTGGAACCCCTTTTCCAAAAAAAGACCGTCGGAGAGTGGTCGTCCCTCTTCTCGGAGAATGGGATACCCCACAGCCGAATCAACAAGATTGAACAGGTCCTCCAGAACCGGCAGGTTCAGGCACGTAACATGGTAGTTACCGTAGAGGATAAAATCGCCGGCACGGTCAGCGTTGCCGGTAACCCGATCAAGATGAGCGGGATGGAAGACCCTACAACTCGGCCGCCCATTCCGGAGCTTGGCGAACACACCAACGATGTTTTGCGGTCGCTCGGCTACGATGACGACCAGATTGCCGCCATGTACAACCAGGGCGTTGTCTGAAAGGAGCTTTCAATTGAACAACATCGGAGCGCAAGGTTTTCATCACATAGCGATCGCCGCCCAGGATTTTGACCGGAGCGTCTCATTCTACCGGGACGGTCTCGGTTTTCCCGAAGTCCTCGCCTGGGACAACCAGGGAAACAGAGCGGCTCTGTTCGACGCAGGGCAGGGATGCTGGGTTGAGATATTTGAACGCCCGGGCCACGCCCTTCAAGAGGGGCAGCTCCTGCACTACGCACTGAAAGTCTCGGACTGCCGGGCCGCCCACGCTGCCGCTCTCGCCGCAGGTGCCACCGAAATCCGCCCGCCCCGGGACGTAGATATTCCTTCAGACCCGGCCTTTCCGGTAACTATATCATTTGTGGCCGGGCCCGACGGCGAAGAAATCGAGCTGTTCCACGAGCGTTGATCCGGAGAGTTTGCGGGTAGAACCGCCGAATGGCAATCGCCCCGCTCCCGGTCAGGACGGATGGTCGCGAAACCAGTCTCCGCACCACAGCTTCCTGACCGGGACAAGAGCAAGAAGAGCGGCGGCGGCCGCACCGAGAAACACAATACCAAACCCCAGCTTGCCTACGAGAAGTCCCGTCACAAGCGGCATCAAGGCAGCTCCGATATTGGCCGCACCAAACACCCCTGCGTACAGGGCGCGGCTGTTATCCGGTGATATCTGGACAAGAACCGCCTCCATACCAATCTTGTGGGCCGATATCACCGAGCCGGCCAGAAGGTACAGAAGCGTGTAGATCGATAATGGCGCCCATTTGGAAACAACAAGTGCTAATGGAAAAAGCAGCGCCATCAGGACAAGCTCGACCCGCAAGACCAGCCGAAACCCGCCTCTTTTGATCAGTCGAGTCCACAGAAAACTTGCTCCCAGCATGCCGGCTATCTGAACCATCACAAAGGTACCAACTCCAGTCGTATCAAGCAGGTACGTTTTATGTGCCAGCGCGGTAAGGAGTGGTATTGCCGTAAAACCCGGTGCCGCCAGATTTGCCGCCAAGATCAGCGCTCTCATATTTCCGTCTTTACCCACGATCCCCGGCATTTCCTGGATTGCAGCGAGCACCCCTGCACCGTGCCGTTCGGGACGCTCACGCTGAGCGTCTATTCCTGTATATTCCGCTGAGTTGTCTACCGGCTCCCTCAGCATCCAGAAGCCCGTTGTCCCAATCAACAGAAATGTCGAAGCCAGACCAAAAAGGAGAATATACCCCTGGGGAAACTCAGTAGCACCAAGAAACAGACGCGTCGCCACAGCTGATACCAGTAAACCCAGCGTCGTAGCTACCTGCCTGCCAACAAAAAACTTCCGGCGTCGGGCCGTCTCCACCAGTTTTCCCACCAGCTCGGTATAAGAAACGCCGGCAAATGCACCGCTCAGGGCAAACACCGCCATAGCGGTGAAAACTACGGGAATAATTGCCGAATCGGTTCCGAATAACCATATCCCCCCTGCCGCCGCCGCAAGAGCAACAACACGCAGGTTGATCCCCAGCAACAGAAAGGGTTTCTTTCTTCGTCGTGTCTGCAGAAACCCCGCAAAGACCAACTGTGAAACAAGGGGAAGTCCGATCATTATTCCGGTAAGTACCCCGACGGCGAATTCACCGCCACCGGCCCCCAGGACAAGCGCAGGCATCACCGTGTTGACTTCAGTAAAACTCATGGTGACCGCCAGAAAGAAAGAATGCCAGTAAAGAGCATGAGTATTTGCCGGTCGCATGTCAGGATGATACCACCCGACCCGGCAGCCGTACACCGACACACAGGTACACAGGTACACAGGTACACACAGCCGGTAGTTAGACCATCGTCGCGGTTTACCAGTACACTTGAGCCGTGTCGGTGAAACAAAAACTTGTCACAACCCCCATTCTCCTTTCCCTGATTCTGTTGGCAGGGACCTTCGCGCTTCCTCCCTCGATCATTGACCGGGCAGGCACGTATGTGGGGCAGCGGATACTGAACCGGTACGCCGGGCCGGAGTACCAGATTTCGGTCACCGGCGTGTCGGGTCCCCTGTATCGAGAGCTCCGGGTCCAGGAAATCGCCGTTGTATCTACCGCCGACACCGCGCCGATCCGGGATATTTCCGTCCGGAATCTGCACATCACCTACAATCTGGTCACCCTTTTATCAAAGGATCCTCTGAAGGGGTTGAAAAGCCTGCGAACAGAGGGGGCCTTCCTTAGCCTCTCTCCCGGCGATCCTGTCGAAACGACTGAAACGACTCAATCACCGGAGCAGGACGAAGTTCACCAACCAAAAACCGTGGACCCGTCCCCGATTGAGGAAGCCATTCTGTCTCTGCCGGCACACCTGCCTCCGGAAGCGGAGCTGTACCTGCCCCTGACAATAACCGGATTGACGCTGCCGGGGTTCGTAGCAGCCCCTACAACAGACACGTCCGCAACCGTCACCGCAACCGTTTCGGCGGAATACGCGCAGCAGCGCCTTGTTGTAACCGCGGCCCTCCTGGACTACTCCGTTACCGCCACGGTGAACCCACCTTTCCAGAAAGCTCATATTGCCGTCAGCGGGCCCGGCGCAGAGGGAAACCTGGAACTGACCGGCTCAGGGTTTACCGCAGGTGGGACCGTCCGCCCAGGCAGACTTCCTATGGAACCGTTTTTCGGAACGGCAACTTTCACTGCAGCAGCGACTTACGCAGCGCCGGGACTCCCTGTATCGTCGTTCATTTCAGCAATCCAGAGAATTCCCCAGGGAATCTCCCCCGATGCCGAGGGCACGGTGGTGCTTTCGGCGATCTCCACTCCCTTTGGGCTGGTGCTCTCAGAAGGCTATCTGACCTACCGAATACGGGACTCAATCGCCCACGTGTCCGCCGCCATTGACGGTGACCCCACCGGGCGAATTTCCATGGAGAATGTGGTCATCCCGTTACAGGATATCGGTGCGTTCCACCCCGGAGAGATACGGATCATCATCCCCGAGGACGCGCCCTTCCCGGCCGCCCTGGTGCCCCAAAACGTGGCAACCCTGCTGGTTCAGTCCGACGTGGTACGGCGCGCAAACGGTGGCGAACCCGCGACCGGCGGCGACCCACCAGACACCCTTCTCCTTCCGGAAATAGACGTGACCATTCGAGGAATAGCCGACGGCGGCTTGTCACTTGCCGGACAGCTCGCACGATCCGGTGTAGGAACGGTTAACTTCCAGGCGGAACTGGATCCATCGGGGCGATTCGTTTCTCTCCGGCACAGCGAGGTCAGTTGGAGCAAGAACGACTGGCTTCTGGAAGGGATTGTCCAGGGCCAGGCGCACTGGGACGCCCTTTATGATGCCACCGCCACCGTTCATATTTCGGCCCGACACAAAGATGCTCCCGATCGCATCCACTCCTTGGACGCAGATTATGCCCACCAGACAGTCACCATACACCGTCTGAATGCTGCTGCGGGAGGCATATCCCTTTCCCTGATCGAACCGGCAACCGTTCGCAGCCAAAACGGCGGCGTTGCCGTTGAACACGCCCTGCTGGCAGTCGCCGAAGGAACCGTGGCCATCGAGGGTACCTTTAATCGTTCCCATTTCAATGCCGGCGTCACAATAGACCGTCTCGCTCTAAACCAGCTGGTAGAAACGGACACTGATACCCCCGAGAATACCCTCTCGGGGTATGTGTCCGGCTCCCTGTCTGCCTCCGGTCCCTACGATGAGCCCCAGTTCACCGCCGCCATGAAGACCGAGAGCCTCACCGTACACGGTGAACCAGGAATGGCCGCTCTCGTTCTGTCGCAGGACGACCGGGGTATACAGGTCACCCGAGGTGAGGTGCAGGTCGGAACTTTTGCCCAGGGACAGTTCACCGGTCGACTCCCTTTTGCGGTGGACTCCGGAGGCCTTCGCTTTATCGGCCTCGAGAACGCGTCTTTTAACGGACGGTTTTCCAGCGCCCGCTTCGACCGCATGTTCGAGGGCGACCAAGACAGCCCATTTCCCCGTGGTAATTTCACCGCCCAGATTCTCTTACCGGAAGGTGCTGATCGAATTCGGCTTACCACGGAATTCGTTTTTTCTCCCGCCGGAGAATCAGAAAACGGTGTCGGCCGCTTCGGTTTTGGTTATGACAAAATCGCGGCAACTGTAGAAATTACCAGTCCCCGTAAAGACTCTCTGAAATCGACGTTCTCAATTTCTACCGATGATACCAGGATGTTCCGGGGATCCGGCGAAATTGTCTTCCCTGGTATGGCCTGGAACCTCTACGGAGACGGGGATATTCCTCTTGAGTTTATTGCACGCTATATTCCAGGCGTAACGGCCCTTACGGGTGTCCTGAATACAACGGTAACCGGCTCAGGGACACGGGAGAGTCTGTTTCTTGACGGCTCAGCGTCCCTCGTGGGGGTTGAAATACGTCCCGCCGGTTCCCTGCCTGATATCGCAAGGCTTGAGGGGACGATACACTTCAACCACACCGGTTACAGCGCCGAATCTCTCCAGGGTGAACTTGGCCTGTCGCCGTTTTCCATCACGTTGACCGGTACCTTTCCCGACGGGGACAGCCCGGGAACGATGGAGGCCAGGCTGACCGGTGACAATCTTCTGCTGTTATCGACACCGGTGCTCCGCGCTCGAGGCGATGCGGAAATCCTTCTTACGGGCCGTTCCGGAACGGATCTCGTACTGGGCGGTACGCTAAACGTCCGCAGTGCCACATACTCCCGGGATATCTCTCTGACGGACATGGATTCACTTCCCGCAATCGATACCGAAATGACTCAGCTTTTCAGTCTACCTGGACCTGTGGGCAGGGCCATCCGGCTGGATTTGCGGGTCCTGTCATCCCGCACAATTCGGATCGAAAACAACCTCTACAACGGCTCCTTTTCTGCAGATATGACGCTGCGAGGCACCCTGGAAGTCCCCTTACCCCAGGGCCGCATCTACGCAGATCAAGGCAGGCTCACCCTCCCTCTGACGGTCATACACATGGAAAACGTCGTTCTGCGGTTTCCCCAGGACCGGCCGTTTTTGCCGGATATTCAGATCCGGGGCATTGCCCGTCTTCGGAACTACCAGCTCGTCATCTTCGCTTCGGGAATCCTGCCGGAGATCGAAATCGATATCACCTCGACACCCCCTCTGTCGCAGAGCGACGCACTGGTCCTCCTGACCACCGGTTTCATTCCGGCAGACCTGACCGGATCAGGAGACCGGGTAGCTCTGGCAATCGGCAGCCGTCTGGGAACACAGTTCGTCCGCTCTTTTTTGGGATCTTCCGGAAGTGCCGAAGGTGCGGAATTTGCCGATCGGGTAGACGTCATTTTGGGAGAGGGAGTTACCGAGTCGGGGGCCGAAACGATAGAAATCGAATTTCGCCTCTCTGAGGGCGAATCCTGGTACCTGGTTTTCCGCCGGGACCGTTACGACCGCTACAACATGGATCTTGCATGGCGCTTCTGGATCGACTGAACAGCCCTGGACCGGTTGGTTCCCTACTCGGCCTGCTCGCGCTGCTCTTTCTGCTTGCGATACCGGTGCCGCAATCGGCAACCGGTCAGAGCAGACCTCGGGCAACGACCTCGGGCCCGGTTGTAACTGTTCAACTGGATAACGGCGACAGGCTTATACCGGAGTCGTTGAGTAATCTCCTTTCACGAAAAATCCGTTACATTGAATCGGGTCGAGCCGTAGCCGCCGATGTAGCCGATATCGCCTATGACATGGAACAGGCCCTGCGTCAGGATGGGTATGCGTCGGCGATGGTAGAGTACAACATGTACCGTCTCGGCGACGACGGCGCCCGGGAACGGGTGCGGACGGCCCGAGAATGGCCGTCGGTCCAGCGGGTCGAATTTACCGTCCATCCCGGCAATCTTACCTACTTCGGGATATTTCGTTTTGACGGCGTCCATCACTTCGGTGACGCCGAAATTCGGGAGCAGATACCCCTGGCATCCGATGCTCGGAAAATGGCGCCTGTCATCTTTGAAGAAGCCCGACTTCGTGCAGCCCTTCGTCGGCTGGAAAACATGTACCGCTTCGCCGGATATGCCGATGCCCGGGTAGGTCCGGCAACGCGGGAGTCCCGGAATGAGCAGGATGCCGTATTTATCGATATTGTCGTGCCGGTCCAGGAGGGGCTCCAGTACACTATTACGGAAGTCACCGTTTCCGCGTCGGACCTTCCACAGGACGTGTTCTCGCAGGTCACCGACGGGTTTGGATTGGAGGGCAAACCGTACTTTCCGAGACAGGCGGTAGTGGGCGAAACAGAAATACGCCGAATACTCGGAATCTCCGGATACCGCCCGAATATCACGAACAAAATCGATCGTGCGGCTTCGGGCGATGTTACGATCCACTACACAGTGCAAGCCGGGTCTCCTCGGGTTTTTCGAGATGTATCGTTTATTTCGGATAGTGATCTGCGTACGCGGACAGTCTTTCTGGAACGGCTCCTTCCACTAAAACCTGGTGAACCCGTCGATGCCGCCGCTCTCGATGAGTTTGAAGACCGTCTGTATGGGATGGGCGTCTTCTCCTTCGTAAATATCGGTGAAGTTCCGGACGATGACGTTTCTATCGATGAAGTTTTGGTCGGTCCGGGTAGTTCCGTCCCGACCGATCTCAACGTCACCCTTCGTGAAGGACGCAGCCGCTACATGGAACTCGCCGTCGGTTGGGGCAGTTATGAACTGCTGCGGGGCCGGGTGAACTACACGGATAACAACGTCTTTGGCCGCGCACTCAGCTGGAGCACTACCGGGGCGGTGAGTTTCCGGACCCGTGAATTCTCATCGTCCCTGACCGACCAGACTATTTTCGGACCGAAAGTACGTCTGACCAGTTACGGCGCCTACAGCTACCGAGATGAGCCGTCCTATGACCGGACCCGTGGAGAAAGCGGCCTGATCGGTGTATACCGGATATCACCGCTGTTCCGGACCGATCTGTCGTATCAGTTTTCGTATACCGTCGTAGAAGGGGTCACCGCGGAAATCGTCGGTGCCGAAAAGGGCCGACTTGCGACCGGGCGCATAGGGTACGGTGTGACCTTTGACTCCAGGGACAACGTGCTCAACCCCAAGCGAGGCCAAC
>JBAYPC010000016.1:0-14687 GCA_041677905.1 Alkalispirochaeta sp.
GCTTTCGGGGTTCAGTACGCGGACGCGAAAGTCGGTCAGGGTGATCCGGTCCAGCCAGGGGTGAATCGGGGTCAGTGCATCCCGGAGAGCGCTGTCCAGGGTGTCTACGGGACCGACGCAGACGGCTGCCCCCATAACTTCCCGCTGATCCAGCTGCAGAAATATGCGTCCCACCGTCTTGGACGGTGTATCGGCGGTCTTATAGCTTTCCAGATGGTAGTTGCGGAGGCTCAATACGGGCTGGTAGGTCTTGAGCGCGCGGCGTACCAGAAGGTCAAAACTCGCCTCGGCGGCCTCGTATTCATACCCGTCGTTTTCTTTCTGTTTAAGCTGGGTCGTCAGTTCCTGCACGACTTTGGAGGTCTTGGTAAAATCACCGTAGGCGCGGAGTTTTTCTACGACGGTAGACTTACCGGCCAGTTCCGACAGGATGATGTGCCGTTCATTACCGACGAGGCGGCTGTCGATATGTTCCATCAGGTTGGCCGCTTTTCCGATTACATCGGCATGCTGACCGGCCTTGTGGCTGAAGGCGGCGTTTCCAACGTAGGGTTGGCGCCGGTCGGGAATGATATTGGCCTTTTCGGCAACAAATCTGGACAGATGGGTGAGGCCGGAGAGACGGTCCTCACAACTCGCGCTGTAACCGGTTTTGAGGACGATATTGGGGACAAAGGTACAGAGATTGGCGTTGCCGCACCGTTCGCCCCAGCCGTTGATCGTCCCCTGGATGTGGACGGCTCCGTGGTCGACGGCGGTCATGCTGTTGGCGATGGCGACGCCGGCGTCGTTGTGGAAGTGGCCGCCCAGTGGTGCCAGGTCGGTGTGGGGCAGGGTGTTCATAATTGCGGCAACTTCCTGAGGCATGGTTCCTCCGTTGGTATCGCACAGGATAAGACAATCTGCGCCGGCGTCGCTCCCCGCCTGGAGTACCTGTTGTGCGTAGACCGGATCGTCCTTGTACCCGTCAAAGAAGTGTTCCAGATCGAAGAACACTTCCCGGCCCTGGGATTTCAGAAACTGGATTGAGTCGGAGATCATACGGAGGTTTTCTTCCCGGTCGGTCTGGAGGACTCTTTCTACGTGGGCTTTCCAGGTTTTGCCGACAACGATGACGGTGGGCGTCTCGGCGTCCAGCAGGGCGCGGATCATCGGGTCCCGCTCGGCGGAACCGCCGGCTTTGCGGGTCGAACCGAAGGCTACGACTCGTGAGTGTTTGAGGTTTTCCCGCTGCATCTGTTTAAAGAAGGCCGCTTCTTTTTCATTGGCCCGAGGGAAACCGCCTTCGATGTAGTCGATTTGCATATCATCCAGGGCATGGGCGATTTTTATCTTGTCGTCCACGGTGTAGTTGACCTGAACACCCTGTGTTCCATCCCGAAGTGTTGTATCGTATATGACGATTCGTCTGTTTCCGTTGTCGGTCATCTTGTCCTGCCTCCTGGTGTTTTTGTTATTTGGATGCTGCAAGGGGGCATCCAAACCGAAAAAAAAAGCCCCTCCGTGAGGAGGGGCGAAAAATTACGCTCACCGTATTACCGGCTTATCCCTTCTCACGCATTGCACCACCACTTTTAATGCTGGTGGTGCCTATAATGATGGTAATAATTGTGAGAATGGCGCCGACGGCATGGTTTATGCCGTTGATACACTTGGCACGAGAATGTATGACTGTCGCAGTCATGTTATTTTGCATCGCGCCAGATTGTGTTCGATAATCTCCGGCCTGTCAAGCGACAGGGCGAGAATTTTGATATACTGTAAAGAGTGGTACAGCAAAGTAATCAGTTCGATATTCTTGCCGCTGAACTTTCCAGTCACGAGCGTCGTCAGATGCTGGCGACAATACGGGCGTCTATGGAAAACGAGGCGGCTCCTATTGCGGCGGCGGACGAACCGGAACCGCCTCGTCTGGAAGAACATATCAAGTCTCTTGGTATGTTCGACCGTATTCGGCTGTTTCTCACTCAGCTTTTTACGAGCCGGACCAGGGAAGAGGTGGTGCAGGGCTGGATTGTCCGTTCTCTCGGGGACATGTTGGTCAAACGGAAGGTAGATGGGATTGACGCGCGGGGGCGCAAATTCGAGGAGTCTTTTGCTGCTGATGTGGAGCGGCTGCAGCAGATGGCGGTACGGCTTTTTTCAGAGGTAGAGCTTTCCGTTAACCGGCGGACGGAGCTGGTACTTGGTCTGGCCATGCACCATTTTCCCGGTGTTCATCAGGAACTGGTTCGTGAAACGGGTGAACCGTATGTCCGGTCCCTAAAAGAGGACAATGAACGGTTTCTGAAGCGGAAGCTGGTGTCCACGATGGAGGGGTTGATCGGCGATATCCCTTCGTCAAGCCGGACGGGAATGACAATGGCTCTTAACCAGGTGGACACGCTGTACCGACTGGCCGGCTTTTCCTTCGGCAGAATTCTTGGAAGTTTTGAGAAGGGGGGCGGAGACGACGGCCGGCGTTGTGCCATTGATTACGTGACTCGTAACGTCGAACAGCTTCAGAACATTCTCTCGGCGTTGCGGGATCCCGTCGATCTTGCGTTACTGGAAACACTGATAATCCTCAACCTGGACTCCGATGAGGCCCGCAGTGACGAGGGTCTCTTTCAGCAGGCGATCCGGGACCGGTTGTCGGACATCACTGAGGTGCTTGGAGTGTTTCGCCGTTTTTCGGAGCGGTACCCGCTGACGCTGATTCTTCGACTGATCAAGGACGATCCATGGTGGAACCCTCGGCCGGAGCGGACGGGCGAAGACTGGAGTCAGTTGTACCGTACGTTTTTTCTGGACCGGGTGCAAAGTGTGGTGATCAAGATTTCGCTGGAAGGTTCGATTCGCACTGAGATGGCGAAGCTCAAGGAGCTGACCGAAGTCTCTCCGAGTCCGGTTATCGGGCTTCCCGACGGAACTAACGGTGTGCACAGCCGGTTCTGGTTTCAGTGTGTGGCGGTAAAAATGCTGACGGACAGGCTTCACGGGGCAATTTTGCGGAATCTGCGAATAGTGTTGACCGGTGGTGAGTTTTACAAGAGTTCAAATCGGGCTCAGTTTAATGACGCCTACAATGAATTTGAGATGCTGCCCCGGAGGGTTGCCGCCCTGGAAAAAAAACTGGAACCAAATGGGGCGTGGGGTACTGTGGTCTGGGGCGACCATGTTATCGGGGAGCGCCGGAAGATGGCGCACCGGATCGACCAGGATGTGGTCAAAGTTGTTGCGGCCGCTCAGAACACTGTGGAAATGCTGGTGAATATCCTTGGGGGTATTCTGTATGCCCGGCCGGGAAGTGTGTACGATACTCTGGCAAACTACGGTCAGATCGGTGGTCGACGGAATGCCGAAACGATTGATGAGTTAAAGGAGACGTATCGGTGCCTCCAGAGTTTTATGGGAATCCTGGGCGAGTTGGGGGCTGTGGAAAAACGGGCGTCCGATAACGAACTGGTGCTCGATACAAAGCTGGTGCGGAAGAACGTCAACAGTTAAAAACAGACGTGGTCCGTTGTCGGAGATAGTGTCGTCGGGACCAATGGTGACGCGCCGGAGAAAATCAGATATTCTCGGGACAGCATGAAAAATTACCGAAATCAATGGAAGCCGCGCGTTGTGTCGGCCCTGCTGGAGGTCGTCGGGGGCGGCGCGACTGATGAAAGCGCGACTGATGAAAAAATAAGGAACGAGATAGAAACTGCTCTCATCGTGGAAACCCCGCCAACTACCGACAAGGGCGATATCGCCTTTCCCATGTTTCCCTTTGCCCGGATTGCACGAAAAGACCCTGCACTCATTGCGGTATCAGTGGCGGAGGTTCTGCAGAAAACACTGAAATCAGGTGATTCGGACGGTGCGGAAATTCAGAGCGCCGGCCCCTATGTGAACATATTTCTGGATCGGGCTCAGGTCTTTGCAGATGTTGTTAATGCGGTGCTTGAGCAGGGCGATAGTTATGGAGATAGCGACGCTCTGAACGGTGTGCGGATCATGATCGAGTTCAGCTGCCCAAATACCAATAAGCCTCTTCATCTGGGACACTTGAGAAACGACGCTCTGGGGGAGAGTACAGCCCGGATTCTTTCAGCGGCGGGAGCAGATGTCCGTAAGGTCAACCTGATCAACGACCGGGGGATTCATATCTGCAAGTCCATGCTGGCGTATCAGACGTTCGGTGGGGGCGCCACTCCCGAATCAACCGGCAAAAAATCGGACCACTTTGTGGGTGATTACTACGTCCGGTACGCTCAGTGGGAAAAGGACGACCCTGCCGTTGAAGGAAAGGCGCAGCAGATGCTCAAACGGTGGGAAGACGGAGATGAAGCGACACAACAGCTGTGGCTTCTCATGAACCGTTGGGCCATAGAGGGTATTGAACAGACCTATCGCCGGACCGGCGTTTCCTTCGACCAGACCTACTACGAGAGTGAAACGTACCGCATGGGCCGGGATGAGATCATGAAAGGGTTGGAGGCCGGTGTTTTTTACCGCGATGAAGCGGGAACGGTGTGGGTGGACCTCACGGACATCGATCTGGACAAGAAGGTCCTTCTCCGGGCGGACGGCACTTCGTTGTACCTGACCCAGGATATTGGGACGGCAATTCAGCGGCATGAGGATTGGCCTTTTGAGCGCCTCATCTACGTTGTCGCCAGCGAACAGAGGTACCATTTTCAGGTGCTTTTCGAAGTGCTTCGTCGGCTTGGGAAGCCCTGGGCCGAAAATCTCTTCCATCTCGCCTACGGCATGGTCAATCTGCCGGATGGAAAGATGAAGTCCCGGGAAGGTACGGTCGTCGACGCGGACGAGCTGATCGATGAGTTGACGGCCATGGCTGAGAAAGAGATTCGTGCAAAAGGACGGGCCGAGGCGGTAGGGGATGTGACGGTTACGGCGGAAAAAATCGCCCTGGCGGCGTTGCACTATTACCTGCTGCAGACGGGGCCGGTAAAAGACATGATCTTTAACCCGGAAGAGTCCCTCTCTTTTACCGGCAATACCGGGCCGTATCTGCAGTATGTGGGGGCCAGGGTGTCGAGCATGCTCCGTAAGGTCGCCGCCCCGGAAACAGTCTCGGCCGTGAAACCGACCACAGAGGAAGAGTGGCAGCTGGTGCACCAATTGGCCGGGTATCCCCATGTTGTGGAAGAGGCGGCCCGGACGTACAACCCCGCGTTGCTCGCGGGAGCTCTATACGATACGGCCAGAGTGTTTTCGCGGTTGTACCATGACCACCCGATTGCGGTCGCCAAAGACGAGGCGGTTCGGGAGAGCCGTCTTGCCCTGTCCGCCGCCGTCCGAAATGTGATGCAGCACGGTCTGAAAGTGCTGAACATCCCGTTTCTGGAACAGATGTGAGAATCTCACGGGGTCGTGGGGGAGGGTCGTGGCGAGTCGCCACCCCCTTGACGAGGAGCGGTCATAACGGTTTAATAACGGGCTCATACTAACTGGAGTAATATCGATGTACGCACTTGTAGAAATTAAGGGTAAGCAATACCGGGTTGAGAAAGACAGTGTTCTTACTGTCGATCGGCTTGAAGGCGAAACCGGCAGCAATGTAGAGTTCGAAAACGTCGTTCTTCTTAGCAAAGACGATGCCGTCAGCGTGGGAACGCCCTTTGTAAAGGGCGCATCCGTAACGGCTGAAATTGACAACCACATTCGGGACCGGAAAGTGATGGTCTTAAAGCACAAACGGCGGAAAAACTACCGTCGTACAAGAGGACACCGTCAACAGTATTCGGTAATTCGGGTCAAGGAAATCGTCGGTAGTTGAACCGGCTTGATCAGGGACATGATCAACATCAGAATCGTCCATAAGGCGGGACATCTGTTACGTGTCCAGTCAACGGGACACGCCGTTAGGGCCGGCAACGCCGTGACTGGAAACAGTGACAGCGCGCCGTGTGCTGCGGTTTCGGTCCTGTTGAAGTCTTTTGGACTTGCCCTGGTTGAACATGCGGGGTGTACCGTTACGGGAGATGTTCCTCGTGAGGGTGCTTTTGACGTAACCTGCCGGCACTGTGATGATCCCGACTGGTATCGTGGAGTGGCGGAACTTTTTGAGCGGAGTCTCAAAGAGATTCAGATGGCGTGGCCAGATGAGGTCACGGTCCATTACAAAGAGGAGTAAAGAGATGGCCCATAAAAAAGGCGGTGGTAGTTCAAAAAACGGGCGTGATTCCAATGCTCAACGCCTTGGTGTAAAGCGTTTTGGTGGTGAACTGGTAAGTGCCGGATCGATCATCATCCGTCAGCGGGGTACCCGCGTTCATCCAGGGCTTTTTGTGGGGCGTGGAAAGGACGACACCCTCTTTGCAAAGGCCGACGGGACGGTAAAATTCCACACCCGGCGAGGCAAAAAACTCGTTTCAATAGATCCCGTTCCGATAGAACAGGCCGCGGAGTAGTTTCTGTTTGTCGATGAAGCGGAGATAGTCGTCCGCTCCGGGCACGGTGGTGCCGGTGCGGTCTCCTTTCGACGTGAGAAATACATTCCCAAAGGTGGCCCTGACGGGGGAGACGGCGGTCGTGGCGGCAATGTCGTCTTTATCGTTAAGGAAAACGTTAAAACGCTGTCGCATCTGAAGATGCAACGGCGTTTTTTTGCGCAGAACGGCCGTCCCGGAGCCGGTCGGAAACGTGACGGCGCCGGCGGCGCCGATGTTTTTGTCGAGGTTCCCCCCGGCACAATCGTCTTTGATTCCGACGGAGACGAGCAGCTTCTTGACCTCACAGAACCGGGTTCACGGACCGTTTTTCTTCACGGCGGCCGAGGCGGTAAGGGTAACACCCATTTCAAGAGTTCTCGGATGCAAACTCCACGGTTTGCCCAACCTGGTGAGGAAGGTGTCGAAAAAAAGCTGCGGATCGAACTCCGTATCATTGCCGACGTCGGTTTTGTCGGCCTTCCTAACGCCGGTAAGTCTACTCTTCTCAAAGTTCTCACCGCGGCACAGCCAAAAATTGGCAATTATCCCTTTACAACGGTTATTCCCAACCTGGGAGTTATGCATCACCATGAGCGTGACGTTGTTCTGGCGGATATTCCTGGCATTATCGCCGGTGCCCATAAAGGAGCCGGCCTGGGGATTCAGTTTCTGAAGCACATCGCCCGCACCCGTGGTCTTGTATACGTGATTGAGAGTACCGACGAGAACCTGGAAGGGACATACCAGACGCTTCGTTCGGAACTTTCAGCGTTTTCCCGGTCCCTGGCGGTCAAGAAACACATTCTTGTTGTTTCAAAAAGTGATCTTATCGATGCCGGGCAGGTTGACCCGGAAAAGGTGAAGCAGTTTTTGCGTGTCCATACGCCGGATGGTTCGCTGGTGACTTCAACCCAGACTGTTTCTGCTGTAACCAGGGGGGGGCTGAATCAGTTGCGGGACGCTCTGTTCGCTCTTGTGTCCGAAACGGCCGACAAACCCGAAGTTTTCGATTCCGGTGAATTGGAATGAAAGCGCAGGTATTTTTTGGCGGGACCTTTGATCCACCCCATATCGGACATCTCATAATTGCCTCTGAAGTGATGGCCGCGGTCCCGGCGGAACAGCTTGTCTTTGTACCGGTCGCCCGCAACCCCTTCAAGGATGAAGGGCCCGAGGCGACGGGCAGGGATCGGATAGAGATGTTGCGACGGCTAGCATCGGGGGACTCCCGTTTCACCGTGAGTTCCCACGAGATTGAAAGGCCCGCTCCGTCGCGAACGTTTGATACGGTAACAAGCATGATTTCCGCCGGCAGTCTTTCGGAAGAACCGTGGATGGTTGTCGGTGATGACCTTGTTCCCGGGTTACTCCGATGGTACCGAGGTGAGGAACTGCTGCAAATGGTCAGGCTTGCCGTAGTGTGCCGGCAGGTTCCGTTACACCTGGCGTTACCGTCGGGGGGATCACCTGACAGATCGCCGGAAAAGGGTCGACAATCCGTTGTCGCCGAACTTCGTCACGTCGTTGAACAGCTTACCGATCGCTTCGTAATCGTCTTGAATCCGTATATCGGTATTTCATCCAGGGAAATCCGCCGGCGGTTACATGAGATGAAACCAGTGCGTTACCTCGTTCCGGACACTGTATATGACTACATCCAGGAAAATTCACTCTATCAGTAACGACATAGAATCGATGCTTCCGTACCGGGTAAGTCAAAAACGGTACGGCCACATTCAACGGGTAGTCCGGCTCATAGAAGAAATTGCGGCCCGGTTCGGGATCGACGGTGATCGTGCCCGCCTGATCGGTCTGGCCCATGACATGGAACGAGGTTTACCGTCCTGGAAGAGCTACGCCCTCCTGTCCGATTGGGCTCTTGAGGTAACACCCCTGGAGCGTCGAAACCCTGTACTGCTGCACGGACCAATCGCCTCGGCACGGCTGCAGCGGCAGTACGGGGTAACAGAACCGGCGGTCATTCGTGCTGTTCGCCACCACACCTTAGGGTCACCCGAGATAGATACGCTTGGTCTTGCCCTGTACGTCGCCGACTCTTGTGAACCCGGCAGAGCCCGTCCGGATGCACGGCAGAGAAAGACAATCCTCAGCCTGCCTACTCTGGAAGCTATGGTCATTGCTATTATCGAGTTGAACGGGATTCATTACGGTCCGCTTGAAGAACCTACCCGGCAGTTGTATGCTCGCCTGAAAGGAGCGTGATGTTGCCGATTCAGCGGGTAAATACCACAGTTGTCCTGCTTGTGCTGGTCTTTGTCATTGTGGTTGGTACAGGATGGATTCTCTACGTTCAACTACACACAGATGAAGTGAGTACCCAGGTGTCGGCGGGCGAAATCGTCAGAACCCTCGTTGTAGCCCATGAGGACAACCGACCATTCCTCTCACTGGTGCTTTTTTACCATCCCAAAACACATCGGGCGGCCGTTTTGGATATTCCGGGAAATATCGGTATGGTCCTGACACCGCTGGGGCGGATTGACCGGATCGATGCTGTTTTTGACGGTAAAAACCCCCAGGCCTTTGTGACGGCCGTCGAAGAGGCAACAGGAGTTTCTATTGCTCATTGGATCGTATTTGACACGGCCTCTTTGGTTGATTTTATAGATCTTCTCGGTGGGTTGGAACTTTTTATTATCAATGACTACCGGGACATCGACGAAAGTGAACCGGTTTTGCTTCCAACGGGAAGCGCAGTACTGGATGGAGACAAGGCGGTACAGTACCTGCGCCTTTCCGGTCAGGCGGAATTAGAACTTGAACAGATTGGAAAACGACAGGCCTTTGTCCAGGCCCTGCTCCGTTCCATCAAGAACAGCGGCTCCTTCCTCCAGCATCCCGATGTTGTAAAAATCCGTTCAAAAATTGTTTCGTCGTCCCTTGATGAACGTGCCCAGACCGCTCTTTTTACGGAGTTTACCCGGATCGATCCGGAACGGATAGTTCGCAGACGTGTGCAGGGTACTGTTCGAAGCATTGATGTGGAGGGGACGTCGCGGCAGCTGTTATTTCCTCATTTTGAGGGACAGTGGTTGCGGCAGGCCGTTCGGCAGGTGGAAGAGACTCTTGCAAAAACGGAAGAAGAAATCGGTGAAGACACCGCGGTGACAGTAGAGGTTCTCAACGGTACCGCTTCATCCGGTCTTGCCCGCCGGACGTCGGAGTTGTACGAGGACTTTGGTTTTGACGTGCTTCGTTTTAGTAATGCCGAGAGTAATCAAATAGAACACACTCTGGTTATTGACCGGCGCGGCGTTGGAGAAACGGCAGAACGGGCCGCTCGCGTTATAGAAGCTAACCGTATTGTCGTTGACGTTCTGGAAAACACCGATGTCGACGTCACACTTATACTTGGAAAGGATTTTGATGGAACAGTCGTCCGATCACAATGAAAATATGAAATCGGCCTACGCGATAGCCGAACACCTGGAAAACAACGGGGGAAATAACGTGCGTGCTCTGGATATCAGTATCCAGTCGTCATTTGCCGATGCCTTTGTTCTTGCCTCTGCAGAAAGTACCGGACAGCTTCGAGGACTGCACCGACGTACCCATGAAATTATTTCCGAATTAAATCTCGCGCCGCGACAGAGTCAC
Organism: Alkalispirochaeta sp.; assembly: GCA_041677905.1. GTDB lineage: Bacteria > Spirochaetota > Spirochaetia > DSM-27196 > Alkalispirochaetaceae > Alkalispirochaeta. The sequence goes on from JBAYPC010000016.1 coordinate 10,047, forward strand.
AAGCGAGACGATGAAAGCGGTTGGTTGCTGATTGACTGTGGGGGTATCGTCATTCATCTGATGATTCAGGAATTGCGGGAATTCTACGACCTGGAGAAGCTCTGGTATGATGCAGCTGTGATTTATCCACTTTCGACCTGAGTTAAAGATAACCGTACCCGGACCGTACGTATTCTATTTGACAGGTTGGGCATGTCCTTTATAATTACGGTAGAACACGGCCGCGCAGAGGAGCAACCGATGGAGATTACCGATATACGCGTTCGCCGCGTAGGGGGTGACGGCAAACTCAAGGCCTATGTAACGGTGACGCTTGATGATTGCTTTGTGGTTCACAACATTAAAGTGATTCACGGACGAAACGGCACCTTTATTGCCATGCCAAGTCGACGGACAAAGACGGGTGAGTACAAAGACGTTGCCCACCCAATCAACTCTGATTTTCGTCAAGTGCTGCAGGAAAGAGTACTTGCGGCGTATGAAGAGGTTCTGAACGATCCGGATTCGCCGTCGGCGGAGTCCCAAGAGGACGAGTAGAGCAACCTTTAACACTCATTGACACCGATCAAGCGCCTCTGGACGGTACGAATCGCGACGGTACGAATTGATGCAGTGCAGATCCGTAACGTAACAGGCAGAGTGTGGTGACGGAATGTCACGGATGTGTAACTATTGACGACGGCCCGCCTTCCGGAGTAAGGTTTCGCCTCAAATAAACAGTCGGTGGGGCGTAGCCAAGTGGTAAGGCACCGGGTTTTGATCCCGGCATGCGTAGGTTCAAATCCTGCCGCCCCAGATGTATTTTTGCGTTTAAGGAGACTCGAATGGAGCAGAAAGTTCTAACCGGGGAGACTCGGACTACTAGTGGTAAAGGCAATGCCCGAGCCCTTAGAAGGGCAGGACGTATTCCTGCGGTGGTGTACGGCCACTCCGAGCCGGTTTCATTGTCGATTGAGGCCCGGGAGTTTTTTAAGGAATTCCACGGTGCTTCTGAAAGTCAGTTGATTACGCTCAAGCTGGAAAAAGAAGATCGTGTGGTCCTGATCAAAGATTACTCGGAAGACATCACTACGGGAAACATAATGCACATCGATTTCTATGAAATCGAACAGGGCAAGTTGCTCCGCACGAGAATCGCCATAAGACTGACCGGGACCCCCGTCGGCGTCCGGGAGGGCGGGGTTCTGGATCATTCCCTCTATGAGGTCGATATTGAATGTCTGCCCAAGGACATTCCTGCGCAGCTTACCATCGACGTTAGCGGTCTGGCACAGGGAGACACCGTCCATGTCGGCGATATTTCGGTACCGTCGGGAGTAACGATTCTCAACAGCCCTGATCAGACAGTTGCTTCTGTAGTTGTTCCTCGGGCTATCGTTGAAGAGGAAGAAGAAGAGGACGAAGCAGCAGCAGACGAAGTACCTGTTGTTGGCGAAGAAGAGGAAGAAGCAGAAGAAGAGTAGTAAGTGGCCCTTCCTTTTTTACTTTTTGGCCTCGGAAATCCGGGGCCACGCTATGAGCGGACGCGGCATAACGTCGGTTTTGACGCTGTCGATGCCATAGCGGAAGTAACGGGATGTCCCCTAAAGAAAAGGATGTTCCGTCCCCTCTTACTCGGGACGGTCGATCCCTTTAACCCGCCCTTCTGTTCGGCTCTTGTTCTTACAAAACCGTTGACCTACATGAATCGGAGTGGGGATGTACTTCCCTGGCTGGTTCGCAAATACCGTCTCGATCCATCGAGAATCTGCGTTGTTGTAGACAACATGGATCTTGATCCTGGAGAAATCCGGATGAAACAGCGAGGGGGGAAAACCCGGCACAACGGCCTGCGTTCGGTTTCGGCCGTCCTTGAGACCGGGGAGTACCCACGCATCTACGTTGGAATCGGTCGGCCGTCCGGTTCCTGCGACGTTGTTGATCACGTTTTGGGTAGATTTTCGACCGATGACAGCGTCACCGTGATTCATGCGATTCGTCGGCTGGCAGATCTGTTTCGGGAACCGAGCTTTCGCTCTGTTGATCAGCTGGTGACGGCGGTCAACGCCAGACGAAAAACAACGCCTCGACGACGGACAGATCGTGAATCATAGACTCCCTGCTCACGTATTTTCGAGTATTAATACACTGGCTCGGTCACTGAGTCGGCCACTGGGTCGGCCACTGAGTCGGTCTCAAGGGGCACCACAGACCGAGGATAGTGAAGGACTGCTTGTGGTGGTGGCCTGTTCGGGCGGTCTTGACAGCGTTGTTCTGGCCCATTCAGCGGTCCGCGGTGGTTGCTCACCGGTTGTTCTGGTTCATATCGACCACGGTCTCAGAAGTGGGCCGGAACGTAACCGGGACCGAGAGGTAGTATCCCGCCTGGGAGAAGAGCTGAACGTACCCGTTCGCTTCGGCGCACTCAATCGGTCTGAGATCGTCGAATCTGAAGAAGGCGAAGGAGTTGAAGAACGCGCCAGGACCCTTCGATACCGAGTTCTCGGTACTATTGCAGAAGAGATTGCGAAAGAAATTGCCGATGAACAGAGACCGCACCCGACGGCGGCGCAACCTCGTTCGGTCCCTTTTGTGATTGCTACCGCTCACCATCGCGGAGACCAGGCTGAGACGGTTTTAATGCGCATCCTGACCGGACGGTCCGCCCACGAACAGATGACCATACCGGCCCGACGCATACTCGGACCACAAGGGACAGTAGTGGTACGTCCACTGTTGGACGTCGGACCCGATGTTATCCACGGGTACGCCAACTTTCACAATCTCACCTGGCATGTCGACTCCACAAACCGTGATACCCGCTTCTTCCGTAACTTCGTTCGTCACGACCTGATGGCCCCAACTGCTGAACGATATCCAGGCGTTACAGCTTCGGTCGCACGTTTTGGTATCGAACTGGATGAACTGCGAGAGGCGATGGAAGAGTTGATTCCGCCGGATTACTGGGGAGAACGGGACCAAGACGGTATATGGCGAACAGATACGGCTCGTTTTCTATCGTTGCCCGGTCCTGCTCAGGAGCTCGTTTTACGACGAGCGCTAAAAGGGGTCAGCCGGAATCAACGGGTCTCTTTTGCGGCATTTCGTGACTTTCTGCAGGCCCCTACCGACTTGGAAAGGGACAAACTGGTCGTTTCCGTCGAGGATGTCTCTTTGAGTGTCCAGAACGGAACGTTGGAGCTGCGGCGCGATGTTGTCCGAACGGTGGAAAGTGGGTATCTTTTCGTGGTACGGGAAGGTCGGCCTATTGTCGTTGATAACAGGTTTACCGTTGCTGCAGGGCGTGATGGCGCAGAATGTGGCTGTAAGGAGTTCTGGAGTCCCGTATCGCCGCCTGTCATCGTACGTAGTCGGAGACGGGGCGATTCGCAGCGTTCAAAGAAGATATGCAGGTCCGATTCGATTTTTGTGGAAGACACTATCGGAGTTATTGCAGAGATTGCCCCTGACGGGACGTACACCCTGCGGGAGGAAATGGCGGTTTCAAACGCTTTTCAAGCTTTCACGTCGAGCATTTGTGTACAATTAACATGAGGTAGTAACAAGTTATGCAGAACGGAAACGATTCTGGGCCTGACGGCCCGGACAATCAAAACAAGAACAACAACTTTAACTTTGACTTTCGGAACAACCGGTTTGCCCTGATATTTTTAGTGGCACTGCTGGGGATGTTTGTGGTCATGCTGTTCTCCAACACTCAGACCGCAGGACAGGAAATCGCATACTCACAGTTTCTTGCATATCTCAACGAAGGCCAAATTGACTCGGTAAAGATCATTGATCAGTACGAAATTCAGGGCAAACTTCGGGGAATCGGGGGTGAAACACAGTCGTTTGTCACCAACATACCGTATTTTGACAGTTCCCTTGTAGACCTGCTTCGGGAAAAAGGTGTTCGTTTTTCCGGATCACCTCGACAGGTCTCGCCGTTTCAGGTGCTCTTGGAGTTTCTCCCGTGGGTGATCGGATTCATCTTTATCTGGTTCATGTTTCGGCAGGTTCAGGGAAGCGGTAATCGTGCATTTTCTTTTGGGAAAAGCAAAGCGAAACGGTATTTGGATGAAGGGATAAAGATAACTTTTGACGATGTCGCCGGTCAGAAAGAGGCCAAGTACGAGTTGCAGGAAATTGTGGAATTTCTCAAGAACCCGCAGAAGTTCACCCGCATTGGCGCGAAGATTCCAAAAGGAGTGTTGCTGGTAGGCCTGCCTGGTACCGGTAAGACCCTCCTGGCCAAGGCGAGTGCCGGTGAAGCCGGCGTCTCCTTTTTCCACATGAGCGGTTCGGATTTTGTGGAGATGTTTGTTGGTGTAGGTGCAAGCAGAGTACGTGACCTCTTTGAACAGGGGCGTAAAAATGCACCGTGTATCATCTTTATCGATGAACTTGATGCGGTCGGCCGGACCCGAGGGGCCGGATACGGCGGCGGTCATGACGAACGGGAGCAAACTCTTAACCAGATGCTGGTTGAAATGGACGGGTTTGATACAAAAGACGGGGTCATCGTACTGGCTGCTACAAACCGTCCGGACGTTTTGGACCCGGCAATACTGCGGCCCGGACGGTTTGACCGACAGGTTACCGTTGACATGCCGGACATGCAGGAACGGGAGGCCATTCTCCGCGTTCACTGCAACAAGA
>JBAYPC010000017.1:0-14608 GCA_041677905.1 Alkalispirochaeta sp.
CAAGCGCTCCGGGGTAGCCCATCAAGGGGCTGGGAAGGTCGGCTTCCACAAAATACCCGCCGTACTCAATAAGCTGTTTCAAAAGCGGTTCGGTATGGGCGTCGTTGGTAACGAAGAAGGCCGTGTTTTTGCCGTATTTCTCCACCCAGGCAGGAACTTTTTCAAGTATAAACTGCTGGGCACCGGCGACACCGACGTCACTGGTCGGGTCGGGAGCGGTTTCAAACACGAATTCCAGTCCGAGGTCGTTACACGCTACTTCCATAATCGCCCGGCGTCGACCAAGAGTTTCGTAACTCATGTGCCGCGGAAACGAAATGTGGACGAACGTGTCGGCTCCCATTTTCTTGGCGGTATCGATGATAAGATAACCGCGGGCAACAAAGTCGTTGTTGATGACAAGATCAGTGGTGCTTTCGATTACCAGCGGATCTTCATGGGCTTCGCCGGCAATCAAAATGATATCAGGTCGTTTTTCCTTTACCCGTCTGAACGCTTCGGTGGTGCCCGGAATTGCCTGGTTGACGACAATTGCCCCCATCTTGGGATCATCGGCGAGGCCGACAATCTGTGTGATGGTCGTTTCCATCTCCTGCATGAAGTTGTCAGGGTAGGTAACGTGCTGGATCATCCCTCCATCTGCGACGGAACCGTACTCCTCGATGAGCCGTTCGGCTCCGCGAAGGTCATCCTCCGACTGTGAGACCGTTCCGGTCACAATACCGATATGAAAATCGGCACCTTTGCTGTCACCGACAGCGGCTTTTTCCTGACTACCCCCAGCGTAAAGCGCTGTAGAGATCAGAGCCAGGCAGGACAGGATTGCTACGTATTTTTTCATCCTTTCCTCTCTCCCTTATACTGTATAACTGCGCCTGAACGGCGTTCTCCGCAACGCGGAGAATAGTGAACAAATTATTTGCAGGACGCAGCACATTTTAGTATCCTTTGGAACTTTCAACAGAATAGTAGGAGCTGTGCGAGCAAAGCCTTATTTTATCACGACGGTGGTGGTAGCCGTCAAGTTAATTTGTCGTGCGCCCGGTCTGAATAGGGCGGAAGCGGGCCCGTTGTCTATATAATCACTGTTACCGTATGTTCCCCGCTGTTTTCTCTCAACGAAATCTCATTTGCCGCCATCGTTTCTCCGTCCACGATAACCTGCGTAACCCCGCTCTGTCGCCGGTCCTGGTTTTCAACGGTGATGTGGTAGGTGGAGTTCTTGTAGCGATAGGTCAGACGGAAGGAGTCCCACGTTTCAGGTATCACCGGATCAATACGTAATTTCTCGCCGATTTTTGTGAATCCCAGCATTCCTTCAACCCCAAGGCGATACAACCACGAAGCGGAGCCGGTATACCAGGACCAGCCGCCCCGACGGACGTAGGGTTCCTGGCTGTAGATATCAGCGGTGACGACATACGGTTCCACCCGGTACGTTTTTGCCTTTTCAGCGGTGTCGGCCTGGTACACGGGGTTAAGCAGATCGAAAAGCCGACCGGTGCGGTTTCCGTCACGAAGATCCCGGAACGCCCAGGCCGTCCAGGTGGCGGCGTGGGTGTACTGGGCACCATTTTCTCGAATGCCGGGGAGATAACCCTTGATATACCCCGGTTCCTGGGGTGTCTTGTCAAACGGTGGCGTGAAGAGCAACAAAAGGCGATCTTCCGGCAGCACCAATCGGTCTAATACGGAGTTCATGGCCGTCTTTGCCCGCTCTTTGTCACCACCCTTGCTGATGACCGCCCAGGACTGGGCAATAGCATCGATTTTTCCCTCAAGGTTTTCATGTGAACCAAGGGATGTACCGTCGTCGTAATAGCCTCGCCGGTACCACTGGCCGTCCCAGCCGTTTTCTTCAACGGCCTGGGAGTACGCGCGAGCGCGCTGCCTGAATTCGTCTGCTAAAGTCTGGTCGTCCCGGAGAACACAGATCTCAGCAAATCGGTTGAGAACGTCCACCAGAAACCAGGCCAGCCAGACGCTTTCGCCGGAACCCTTTTCTCCGACCCGGTTCATACCGTCATTCCAGTCGCCGCCGCCGATTAACGGCAGACCGTGGACACCTTGGGTAGACCCTTTGCGGATTGCCCGCAAGCAGTGTTCATACAGTGGAAATGCACGTTCGCCGGACTGGTACAGGCCGTAGCGTTCGGCTTCCCCGTCTGCAAGAGGTTCTCCCTGGAGGAACGGAATATTCTCATCCAGAATACCGAAGTCGCCGGTGACGGTCACGTAGTGGGAGGTCACGTAGGGAAGCCACAACAGATCGTCACTGAAACGGGTACGTACCCCCCGGCCGGTAGGTGGATGCCACCAGTGCAGCACGTCACCTTCTTCGAACTGGTGCGCCGCGGCCCGTACTATCTGTTGGCGTGCGATGTCCGGCTCAATGGCCAGAAGGGCCAGGACATCCTGCAGTTGGTCCCGGGCACCATAGGCGCCGCTCGACTGGTAAAATGCCGTCCGGCCCAAAATGCGGCAGGAGATGGACTGATACAGGCTCCATCGGTTCAGCATGATGTTCATCGCCTCATCCGGTGTCTCTACCTTGATCGTATCCAGCAGTGAATCCCAATACGTCCGGGTCTCTTCAAAAGCACGCTCTACCGATTCGGGCCGACGGTATTTTTCGATCAATTCAATGGCATGGCTGCGGTCGTCGCCTTGCCCAAGGATGAAGTAGATCTCTTCACTGGAATCAAGGGGTAGATCTATGTGGACCTGCAGTGCCGCGCAGGGGTCCTCACCTGATGTAAATCGTTGTTCAAGGCCGAGGCGTTCCAGGCCAAGGGGTGCTTTGAGCGTCCCGGCGCGGCCGATAAACTCGGTGCGATCGGCGGTCATGCTGTGAATCTCTTTGCCGGCACTCAAAAAAGCGGTTCTCCGGGAAAATTCACTGTTATAGGGGTTGGTTGCCAGTAGACTTTCAGTCTCAACGTCATGTTCCGGGATGATAAAGGCGCTGTTTTTTGTTCTGGTCGTACCCAAAACCCACTCGACATACTGCGTAGCCGTCAATCGACGATCACGACCTGAATGATTTGTCACCTTCAAACGGATGATCTTTACCGGATCCGACGGAGAGGCGTACAGGGTTAACTGATGCCGAATACCGTGTGATTGGTGTTCAAAGATTGTGTAGCCCGCTCCATGACGAACACGGTACGGTTGGCCCGCATTGGCTGGTTGTGGGGTCGGCGACCAGACTTCGCCGGACTCTTCATCCCGCAAGTACAACGCTTCACCGGTCGGGTCCTGGACCGGATCATTAGACCATGGTGTCAGCCGGTTCTCCCCACTGTTGACCGCCCATGTCGTCTGGCTGCCCGTTTCAGTAACCATAAACCCAAAATCTGGATAACCGATCACGTTTACCCAGGGGGCAGGCGTTTCTTTACCCGGCTCAAGCAGTATATGGTATTCACTTCCGTCGGAAGAAAAACCACCGTATCCGTTGAAAAACTGCAGATCATCCGGGCTGGGTAACGGGATGGGCTTCTGTATCTCCGGTGCACGTGATGGGGTAAATCTGGGCAGGTGATGAACGGCAACGGAGTAATCGGGCAGTTGTCGAGTGAGGGGACCATCTTTACCGACGAGAACTACCCGGGCAGCGCTCTGCACGAGAATGATCTCCTCGTGCTTCATTTGATCGCTGAAAAGAACGTAGATTCCGCCGTTTAAATTCAGAAAATGATCACTGTCGGCCTGGCGGATCACACGTCGGATTCGCCCGTTTAACTCTGCGGCATAATCGGTCGGTTGCAGGTTAAGAATGACAAGATCGATCTTAAAATGGCGGCTGCGAAGATGTTTGAACACCAAAAGGGCGTCGTTGACGATATCGAGGTGCCTGGTATCGTCAAGAGTGACTAAGAGGATCGGGAAATCACCGGAAATCCCGAAACGCCACAGTGCGGATTGTCCAAGCCGGTTTGCGGCCAGTACTTTGGCCTCTGCACGCAAATCCTTGTAGGGATACAGCAGTGCTGAAAGCGTCTTGAGCGTATCTTTCAGCATGGTACCGTCAAATCCTTCTCGGTCGAGTTGAGACTGGCTGCTTATATCGGCCTGATGGAACGTCCGCTCAATCACCGGCCAGGTGTGGTACGTTTCGGCCAGGGCTATCAACTCTTCCCGGCTTTCTCCCACAAGAGTCACAAACGCGACTTGGGTATCTCTGTAGGGAGCAACGGTAAGCTCACTGCCCAAAGCATAAATGGGATCGAGGGTTGCACCGCTGGAACCACCCAGGTACTCCTCCGACAGGAGCGCCCGGGGGTTTCCGCTCCCATGTCCGCGGCCGATAAAGGCCCGCCGATCAGCCTCATGGCGTATATCACGGTGTGCGTCACGGTGTACGTCAAGCTCATCGTCGTTTTCCACCAGCATATGCCCCATCAACAGCGGTTCTTCTTCGCTGGAACGGGGGCGCCGGGAAAATATCTGTAGTCCCAGCTCCGGCACATACTCACTTTCTATAAACAGCTTGTTGAAGGCCGGGTGTTGCCCGTCGGCTGCATGGGTGGCAAGGGCCGCTTCGCCATAGGAGGTTATCTGCAGTGTGCGAGAACGGTCGCTGTCGTTTCGCACGTTGATTCTGCGAATTTCAACAGGGTCATCCGGAGAGACAGTAACTTCCATAACCGAGACCAACTGGTCAACTACCCGTCGGTAGACGACCATATGCGCATGGAAACTGACCTGCATGTCTTCGGCTCCCGCCGGAAGAGGTTGAGAGGCTGCGGACCACAAGGTGGAGCCGGCCGTTTTGGATTTATCGAGTTCCCGGATATAGATCCAGCTTCCCCAGTTGTCCAGTACCGGATCGGGCTGCCAACGGGTTATATCTTTGTCACGCCAGCTGATATAACCGGCGCCCATATTGGAGATAAGCACCCGAAAATTGCCATTGGACAGCAAGTGCACCTGCGGAATAGGGGTTCCAACGGGGATGTTCCAGGGAGAGATGCCCGTCAGTGGTTTTCCCGGATCCGAGAAGGCGTGGCCTTCGCTCTCGTCAACGTCTTCAATGGCACTGACGGGGGGGACCTGTTCCTGAAGCAACAACTCGATACTCTGGATACGGGGATCACTGTGCATCCGATCTACCATTATGTCGTTGTGCAGGTAATTGGCGAGAGCCATAAAGAGCATGCCCTGGTGATGGGCCATGTACTGGCCGACAACAGCAGCGTCCTGATTTACCATAAGGCGGCTGTCGGTAAAATCGATGGACTCGTACATTCCGTATGGGCCGAGCATTTTGAGGTCTTTCAAGGCACGCAGGTTTTTGATAACAGCCCGTGGATCGATACCGACAGCGATAAGAGAGGCGTAGGGCGCAATGACCAGGTCTTTTGCCAACCCACGCTTGAATCCCAAACCGGGGACACCAAAAGCCTGGTATTGGTAACTGTGACCTGCATCAAACCGATAAAAGCCCGATTCCGAAATACCCCAGGGAACACCTTTCGATTTTGCGTAGGCGATCTGGTGTTTAACGGCACCTTTGGCACTGTCCGCCAGTAAGGTGCCGGGGTGGGAACGTAAAAAAAGCGACGGGAGCAAGTACTCGAACATGGTACCGCTCCAGGAAAGGAGAGTGTTGATGTTTTCTACTCGGGTAACCGGCCGACCAAGGTATATCCAGTGAGATTGTGGAACTTCCCGCTTGGCAATCGCAACAATTGACGCTATCCGCGCTTCCGAAGCCAACAGATCGTAGTAGTTGTTATCCAGTAAACCGGTGTCGCGGTTGAAACCGATATGAAAAACGCGCTTTCGACGGCTGTAGAGGAAGCCGAAATCCATCTCTTCCACGAATCTGTCGGCTATCTGTGATATTTCCCGGTATTGGCTGAGAACTCTCCGGGCGTTTGCCTGTGAGGCAAGCACTGTCTGCTCCAGCGAGGCAAGCCATTCCTCCGGCGAATTCACCGGATCGGTTGAACCTTCGGGGCGGGACACCCGATATGCTTCCATCAAGGAATGAATCAGCGGGAGAGCCCGTTCGGTGACCGCCTGATGGTCTTGCAACGCGAAATCGGCCGGAAGATTCTCGGTCAACTCCGTCAATATCGCCTCAAATTCCGGCTGCTGGAATTGCTCAGGAACCTCCTGGAGGAGAGGAATCCACGGCAGGAGTTCAGCCATACTGTGGCGGACGGTCTGTTGGTGTTGGCCGATCTGTGAAGAAATCAACTTAAGGTCCGAGAGTCTTTCACGGTCAAATGCCTTTTGTGAGCCTTCGATGAGGCGTAACAGCTTCCCGGAGATTTTCGGCCGGAACGTCTCTTCGATTTGCAAGAAAATCGAATACCACTGGTCGGGTTTGAACCGCGCCGCGTTTATTTTTGCCACTATATCTGAGATGTTTGTTTTTATTTCCCCAATTTCGTCACGTATCTCAGCGTTGCGGACTGCGGCAAGAACGCTGGACAGGTTTGCCAGAGAGTCAAGGTACCCCCGGGCGAGTTCCCACCGAAAAACGGGTTCAGCAGGAAGGTTTCGACACGCCTGAGAAATGACGATCAACGACGCGGCAAGGTTGCCGCTGTCCACAGTTGATACGTAGTGAGGCGGTAGGGCCTCCCGGGTAAGTGTGTCGTACCAGTTAAAGAGATGCCCGCGATAACGCTCCATGTGGGTCATGCTTTCGAGCGTCATGTTCAGGCGGGTCGTCAAACCCAAATGTCCGAGGTACCCAAGGTCATAGGCCGCCAGTACGGACGTTAGAAACAATCCGATATTAGTGGGCGACGTCCGATGGGCGATCATAGCCTCCGGTGTTTCCTGAAAGTTGTCAGGCGGCAGCCAGTGGTCGTCGGGACCGACAAAACGCTCGAAGAAGCCCCAGGTCCGACGGGCCACTTGCCGAAGCAGCCCAATCTCGTCGTTGGTCAACGGTTCACGGTCATCAACGATAGGGCGATTAATCCAATAGACGACGATCGGCGCGACTAACCACAACAGGAGCACACCTGAGGCTGCAAGCAATGAAGGAGCAACACTGCCCGTTGCCAGAAGAGAGATCAGGGGCGCACCAATTGCAAGGACCAGAGCAGCCACCGTCGAAATGAGCATTTTTTGCCAGGCGATATCGCGCCGTTTATCCAGACGAAAGAGACGCGCCGTTTGCGCCGCCGTTGTCCATTGCAGCAAGTTTTTGCGGCTGATAAGCAGCCGGTAGAGTGTCGTCAGAACAGCATCAACGGTGATGTAGGCGTCATATACGAGAAAAGAAATCGCCAGAATCCACCGGACGAATGTACGACCGATTGGACGTACCGCAAGCCCCGCCTCTTCGCCTCCTATGATCTGCACCGCGCTTCGGGTAATGCTGGTCAGCAAGGGAACGCCAAGGGAGAGGACAAGTATCAGCGTCCATTGCACCGCCAGACCGGGGAAAAGAAGCAAACCGACAAAGAAAATAAACATCAACGCCGGCGACAACAACGAACGACGCAAATTGTCAAAGATCTTCCAGTAGTCAATACCGTTGAACCCATGGCTCTTGCGTTTTGACTGGAGCAGCCAGGGCAATAGCTGCCAGTCTCCACGAATCCAGCGGCGTTTCCGCGAGACTTTCGCCAGGTAATTGGGAGGGTAGTCCTCTACCATGGTGATATCCGACACCAGGCCGGCCCGGCCCATACTGCCTTCCAGTAAATCGTGGCTGAGCACGGTGTTTTCCGGAATATAATCGTCTATGCTCCGCTCAAATGCGTCGACATCGTAAATCCCCTTGCCGACATAGATGCCTTCGCCGACAAGATCCATGTACGCATCCGATACCGCCAGAGTATAGATATCCAGGCCCGTATCCCCGGCAAACAGGCGGGTAAACCACGATTGGTTGGTACTTTTGGGATGGATCTCCATACGCGGCTGCAGAATGGTGTACCCCGAACTGACCGTTTCATCTTCAGAGAAAACGGGCCGGTTAAGGGGATGGGCCATCGCTCCGACCAGCCGTTTGCCCGCCCCGATCGGCAGAATACTGTCGTCATCCAGGGTAATCACGTATTTGATGTGATTCAGGAGATGGGGATTCTCTTTGAAGTCATCGGTCAACGAGATAAATGAGTACTGCCGGTCACCCCGTATGAGCTTGTTAAACTCGTGCAGCTTGCCGCGCTTGCGTTCCCAACCCATCCACTTCCCCTCAGACGGGTTCCAGAGTCGTTTGCGGTGCAGGAAGAAAAACCGATCTGCAGTCGGCTCCCCATTACTATGACGGTGCGGATATTTTCGGTTGAGTTCCGCCGTCTTTGATTGACCGTAGGAGAGAAGGTCCGCATCTTCGGCGGTTGTCTCCTGATCGGCATCACCAAAGTCCGTTAATATTGCAAACTGAAAACCAGGTTCGGGATTGCGCAGGTAGTGCTTTTCAATTTGAAAGACCAGTGAGTCTATATCCTTACGGGAGCCGATCATCCCCGGTATTACCACAATTGTGCTGAAACGGTGTGGTATCCGGTGCTTGAACTCCATTTTTGGTAAAATTCTGGGCGGAATAACCAGGGTGATGATCCAGTTCACCAGACTGGCAGCAATGGTGAAAGCGGGTATACACATGGCCATCCCAAGGAGGACGGTAATAACCCACAAGAGGGGAGTTCCCACAAGATTCCGGGCGATATCCCAAGATTGGTTGGTCACTGTTATATCGCTTGGGATCAGCTGCGGGAGATATACAAAATAGGCAAAAAGACCCAAAATAACCAAAGTCAAAGCGAGCGCAGCGCTCAGATACACCCCTTTTGCGTGTTTGAGAACCCAGTTTTTGGTCGCAACCCCAAAACCAGGGCGGTAGCCGATGTTCTTCGCAAAGGACTCGCGGTGTGTACCGATCAGAAATTCACCAAAATGGACGCTGTTTGGCGCGTTGGAACGGTCATTGGATCGGTCCGATAACCGGTCCGATGATTCTAACAGTTGGTTGGCGACCTCAAGTTCTGTGTGTCCACTGTTGCGGGCAAGCTTTTCGACCTCGCCACGATAGAAATCGCGGGTTTTGAAATCCATATCCGCATAGACGCCGGTTGGGTCTTGACGAAGCAGTCTTTCAAGAACGCTGACCGATTCAAAAAAGTCGTTCCAGTTGATCTCCGAGATGACCCGGAGGCTGTGAATGATGTTTCCAACCCGATTACTCAGACTGCTTCGGTCATCGTCACTGCCGGTGCCGGTATCGGTGGACACGAAGTCCTCCGGTAAGTAGTTGATTGTCGGCAGCGGTTTATCCGTATGGGGTTGTATCAGTATACGTAACGCCTCAGTCAGATACGTCAACAAGCTGAAACGCAGAAATATCGGAAAAGCCCATATCTCGCCTGTTTCCAGGGGGACATCCGTTTGCAGTTTGTTCAGCGCCTGTTCGAAAGCCGTTGAATCAAATAGGAAATCCTGGTCTGCCAGCGTTTTTGTGGAAATCGCAAGGCCTCTCGGATACCCGCGCATCTGCCCCTCGTCCAGTTTCGGTAAGGTGCGGTAAAAACCAGAAGTCAGGTCTTCCTTGATTAACCGGATGGCCCGATTGATGATGTAGAAATTGTCCAGGACCCATTCGGATGCATAGGTAAAACTTACATCGGTACTTCTCGTCTTCCTGAAAAGCGGATACGCCGTTTCGAGCAGCGACTGAATACCGGCCAGATCTTTGGCCACCACGGCATGGGAAACGGTTCCGTTGCGGCCGACGGCTGATAGATGTCGAGCATCATCCTTATCGGATTTGGTGTGTAATCGGTCGTCAGTCATCACGCACGCCCCTTACTTTTTTGTGCTGCCTTTTCCGAATCGGAAGGCCGGATGTGGTGGCGTGGAATATCCTGAATGATCAGAATCGGTTTTGCACCGAACTCCAGCATTTCTCTGGCGACACTGCCGTAGGGGTACTGGTACTGGCCGGTGTGCCCATGGGCAGACATGATAATCAGATCTATATTTTCTTCTTCAACTAAACTCCGTAGAGCTTCCGAAACGCTGAGGTGCTCAACGATTTTGATTTCACAGGGTACGGGAAACTGTGATTTTATCCGATCAAGATATTCACGTACTGAACGCCGGGTGAGTTCCATGAACTGTGCTACAAGCCGCAGAATGTCTTCGCCATGCGGTTCGGGGATCGGTAGTTCGGGTGGACGAATCACCGTCGTTAAAAATAAGATCGGCTCGCTCTGTGCTGCTGGTTTTACCAGTGCTTCTTTCGCGGGTTGGTCTATTTCTCCACGGATCAGCCGTACGCCCGCCGAAAACGCGCATTCAGACCGCGGTGAACTATCCACGGGCATCAAGATTCGGCGGTAGCGAATTGGACCTTCCGGGGTTTCTTGTTCTTCGTAGGCTCGAATCAACAGGACCGGGAGGTAGATTTTTTCGATAACTTTCTGGGCAACACTGCTGATGTTCCAGCGGGTGAAGCCCCCCCAACCGTGAGTGCTGAGGACCAGAAGGTCGATAGCCTCGTCGCGGGCAAAACCGATAATAGCCTCGGGTGGTCGTCCGGTGCGGATAGCGGATTCGACCCTGGAAGCATCGGAACCGATACGCTCCATTACCCCGTTTGCCGTATCCCTCAGGTATTGGTCTGCTTGATTCTTCCGGATTTGCCATGTGAATGGATCGACCGACTGGGGCTGGTTGATTTCCCCGACCGTTTCCAGAACTTGTAAGAGGACAATTGTAGAACCGAACAACCGTGCAAAGAGCTCGGCATGCGGTAAAGCTCTCTCGGCGAACTTGGAGCCATCCAAGGGGACGAGTATACGATTGAACATAATTGCCTCCTAATAATTGGTTTCCTGGAACCCTTGGGAAAAAGGTCTGCGTCAGGTGGTCAAGCTTACGGTTGTCCAAATAGTTGGGTATTACCAGAAAACAGATACTTGAAAAGACTGCTGCAACTTTAATTAGCTGCAAATTGAAGTACTAACACCAGATGAGATGAAACAGTATAGCCTATGCAGGCGGTGACGATCAAGTATAAATAAAATTATTGGATGTTGTTTTTTTTAAAATTGTGGTTTCGAAAAAGGTCTTGGTAATTCACTGCTATTTACTGCAATTGACGATCCCTGGATTTAGCCTTATGATTTAACCGTAAGATTTAACCGTAAGATTTAACCAGTTGATTAAATAATCGGGGAAAAGTTATGATATCAAGGGGATGTATGGCTATGCCTGACGAGCGGGACACAGGAACCGAAACACAGATACTTGCTGCCGCCTACCGGGTTATCGTGCGTAAGGGCAAGGCGGGTACCCGTATGCAGCAGATCGCCGATGAGGCCGGGGTCAACAAGGCGCTGCTTCACTACTATTTTCGTACCAAGGACAAGATCTATCGAGCAGTACTGAGGACGGTGGTGACTAAGCTGTTGCACTCGTTCATCTCCGGGATCGACTTCTCACTTCCCTTCCGGGATCTGGTGGAATCCTTTGTTCGCAGGCATATTGAGGCAATTGAATTCAATCAGGAGATCGTCCAGTTCTTTTTCGCCGAGCTCGCCACCAACCGCGAGGAAGCCCTGCCGATTTTCTGGGAAGTGGTCCAGCAGGCGAATCCCTCCCTGCCGGGTGAATTTTCCACCCACTTTGAAGAAGCAGTTAGAAATAAAGAGATCCGTCCGATGGACCCTTTCCACCTCTTTATGAATATCGTCAGCCTCGATGTTTTCTATTTTGTCGCCTCACCCCTTCTGTTCCGAGTGATGGAAATTCCGCCGGAAGAGCAGGCAGAGCTCACGAAAAAACGTGCAGACCAGGTAGTTGAGTTTATCTGGGAATCGATTCGACCGCGGGAGACAGTCTGATGCGGAACCATATTTCATTGCCGGCGTTCTTGTTTTTTTTGTCGGTCCAGTTGTTCTTGTACGTCGCCGCGACTCCCGTCGCTGCCCGGGAGTACTCCATGGCCGAACTCTTTGATCTGGCCTTAAGGGAAGACAGCCGTCTTGACCAGATCGAGGCCGACGTAGCCGTCGCCGAGACGCTGGTCTCCGACGCCTTCGGATCCTTTCAACCTGACTTAAGCGCCGGGTTCCGGGCTGCCTATACCTCCGAGTTGCCCGAGATGCGGCAGCCTGCCGGTATCGTCGAAGTAGGTGTAAATGACACCTATGCGGCCAACATCACCGCCCGGCAGCTGATCTTCGCCGGCTTTGCCCGGCGCGAGGGGCTGGCGGCGGCGGAGAATCGGTTGGCCGCCGAGCGTTTCCAGCGGACAATGCGGGAAGATGCGCTGCGCTTCAGCTTGCTCCAGGCCGCCTACGGCTATTCGATCGCCGATCTTTCGGTGGAATCTCTGGAGGCTAGTCTGGCCCGGCTGAATCTTAACCGCCGGCGGGTGGAATCTTTCTTCGCACAGGGCTTCGCCTCCGAACTGGACCTGCTTGAAATAAATGCCACCATAGACGAGTTGAAGCTTCAGTTGCGGCAGCAAAAGACAGAACGCAACTCCGCCCTGATAAGCCTCCGAAGCTTAAGCGGGGCCGACGATCTTGATACATTGGTTGTCGAAGAGGCCTATCTGGAACTGCCGGTAGTCGAACGGATCATAGTGAAAGAAGCGGCCCTGGTCGAAAACGCCACCTACCGAGCCAGCGAATACTCCCTGCGGGCCCGGGAGATCAAAGCGGCGCTACACCGCGGGGATTACTACCCGAAGCTCTCCGCCTTTGGTTCCCTTAACTACGGCCGACCGGGAGCCAACTTCTTCGCCGACGAATGGCAGTTCTACTATCAGGCCGGGATCGAGATCTCCCTGAACCTCTGGGACGGTGGGTCCCGGGGCAATGCGCTGGCCCGGGACGCAGCCCGGAAAGAGCAGGTAGTGGCGGAACGGCGGGAACTTTTCACCGCCCTTCTGAACAGAGGAGCCCAGACCGAGGCGGCCCTGCAGTCGGCGGAAGAGCAGCTTTCGATCGCGACTGAACTTTTAGTTAACAAGCAGCGAAAATACGAGCTCGTCCAACAGCTGTGGGAGGCGGGAGAGCAGAGCACCCTTGAGGTGCTCGAGGCTGAACAGGAATTGACCACCGCCGATATTCGGACCAAAAGACTTGAAATCAGCCTGCTCTCCCTCTATCAAGAATATCTGATGCTGATAAATCGCCCCTTATGGGAGACAAACCAATGAATATGATAAAAACCTTCACCACCAGCACTTCTGTACTGGTTGTTGTGCTGATCATCGCGATGCTCTCTGCCTGCCAGGGCGCCGACGGGGAAACGAGCTTCACCGGCCTGGTCGAGGGGAGGGTCTACAGTGTCTCATCTCCCGTCTCGGAACGGCTGCTTGAACTTGATGTCGAAGAGGGAAGTCTAGTCGAGAAGGACACACCGGTGGGCCGGATCGATACGGCCGTCCTGGCGCTACAGCGGAAATCCCTGAAGGCGAAGCGGGACCAGATAGCCTTGCAGCTCGATGAGCTGGCCCTGAATACTGCCCAGGTCAAGGATACCCGGGACTACTTTGCGGCGACCTACCGGCGTAATCTGGAATTATTGAAGGAGCAGGCCGTCTCGGATCAGACGGTCCGGGACCTGAAGCTCAACGCCGACAAGTGGGAGCGAGAGCTCGCCACAGTGCGCATTAAAGAGCAGGTTCTCCGCAGTCAACAGGACGAGCATGGCTTCCGGATCGAGGAGCTGGATCTGATGATCGGCAAGGGCGAGCTGACCAGCCCCGCCGCGGGTTACGTGGATCAGATATTTTACGAGACCGGCGAGTTTGTCCCTGCTCTGCGCCCGGTGGCTCAGATCGTCAGCCTGGAAAAGGTCTGGTGCTATCTGTATCTCGGTGAGGCGGGGATGGCCGACATTCAGGCAGGTCAGAAGATGATTGCCCGACTCGGGGAGCATACCTTTGAGGCGAGGGTAGAGCACATCAACTCCCGAGCGGAGTTCACCCCCAAGGAAGTGCTTACCCCTGAAAACCGTGCGGCCCTGGTCTACGCGGTGCGGGTCGGAATTGAAAACCCCGATGGAACCCTCAAGATTGGGATGCCCATTGTGCTGGAATGGTAGGACCGGCATGAGTCTGATTCAAGCAACGGGCATACGAAAATCCTATGGCGCCGTGGAGGCCCTCAAAGGGGTCGATATCAGTGCCGTCGAAGGCGCTGTTACCGGACTGATCGGCTCCGACGGAGCGGGCAAGTCGAGTTTTATGCGCATCATACTGGGATTTCTGACCGCCGATGAGGGTTCACTGGTTCTCTTCGGGGGAGAATCCGACGGTCACGGAGGTCATGGTATCGGCTATATGCCCGAGGTCTTCTCCCTCTACCCCGATTTGACCGTTGAGGAGAACCTGCGCTTCTCCTATCAGATTCACGGCGGCCGCGCCGACGGCTATGCAGCAAAGAGCGATCGCCTCTACCGCTTCAATCGACTCGACGAGTTCAAAAAGGCCCGGGCAGGCACCCTCTCCGGAGGAATGAAGCAGAAGCTGGCCCTCTCATGCGCCCTGATGCACGATCCCCGCCTGCTGGTTCTGGACGAACCGACCACCGGTGTCGATCCGTTGAGTCGCCAGGAGTTTTGGGAAATGCTTACAGAACTCAAAAATCAGGGGATCGGTATCCTCGTCTCGACC
>JBAYPC010000018.1:0-14469 GCA_041677905.1 Alkalispirochaeta sp.
GAAGAAAATACGCGTGTCTTAAAAAGTTCCGTCCTGCTCTCATAAAAAAGCCTCCCCGTTCAGGGAGGCTGCTCTAACGCGTCTCTCGAAAGTAATTACCAAAAGAGTATCACCAGTTGTCGACCATATCGTCGGGATCCCGGCTCTCTTCGGCAAACAGATCGGTAACTGCCCGCAGGTCATCAAAGTAGATGTAATAGGTACCATACGCTTCGTTGATATCGGCTTCGATGGTAAAACCCCGGATCTTCAAACCAGTTTCAGTGTTGTAGTGGGGGTTCCGCTGCATGATTGTCGGCGGAACGGCAACGGTGAGACGTTTCCAGCCACTGAAGTTCATGCGTCCCATGGGCAGAACGTTGACGTTTCCAAAGTAGTCTTCCAGGACGATGTTCAGACGGTGGTTGAAATTACGACCCACTACCCAGACCGAGAGAGTCTTGACGATACCCGGTACCGCCAGTGGGCGAACGGGTACAAGCGAAATGGTCGCAGCGCCCCGGCGATAGAAATCAGTTTTTACACCGATGACGTTCTCGTCGGTCGGTTCAATACCGGCGTCCACCTCCGCCTGAATGGGCTCCTTGCCCATGGGACTGCCCTGCACCCGTCGGTGCATGATCAGACCACGGTCTGCCGGAATCGAGGACAACCAGAAACCGGGATCTTCAAAACGATCGATGGAGATCTCCTGGAGGTTCTGCTGGGCCGTGTCAACCCCCAGAGTTGTCGGATCCGGTTCGGTCTCCTGGCCAAAGGCTGCAGCTGAACCAACGAGCAGGACAGCTACCACAAGCAATGCTATTCGTTTCATCGTTTATTTCCCCTCGCCTTCAGGCGCATTTGCCCACAACTCCCGAACGTATTCGGCATCTCGCAGCCGTTCACCGTCAAAGGGATCTCGGTACATATCAGTTTCAACTTTTATTTCATCCAGGTAGATAAAAAATCCGTTGACCCGCTCCTGCGGCCGCGTCCACATGACAATTTTCACCAGCTGCAGACCGCGGAGATCCGAACTGAACTCACCGTCCTGCAGTTCCGCTATGTATCGGGTGTCCTGGGGTATCCAGCCGGGAATGTCGATGCGCAGATTCCTCCAGCCACGGTGGTTGATGTTACCAAGCCGCAGAACGTGGGTCATACCGCGGTAGTCCCGGAGGTGGACGTCCATGTAGTAGTCAAAATTGGAGCCCCAAACCCAGATGTCCAGATTGTTGACCCGTCCGGGAATCGGAATCCCTCGGGGAACCTCTTCTCCGTCGGCGTTTTCTTTAACGGGTATAAACTCCAGAAAGTTGTACCCCTGCCGCAGGAATGCCGCCTGGGCGCCCAGGGCGCGCAGCGTTTCCCCTTCGGGCTCCTGTCGGTACAACCCCTCCGGCCAGATGTTGACCGACGCCTGTCGAGGGTATCCCTCCGCGACGAATTTACTTGCCCGGACAACCCACCGGCTCTCTTCAGGATTGTCGAAATCCTCAATCACGATTGACTGGTAGTTGGTCGTTGCTTGCTGCTGTGCCGATACCACCATTGGTAAGAGCAATAGAGCGAGAACACCAATACCGAGCAGGCGACCTATTTTCATGCTTGGCTCCTTATCGAGTTCATCATATGCTGGGGAATTATTGTAGACGTTTGCATCTTCGGCATTATAGGAACCGACCGTTCGCTTTGTCAAACCACTATACCCATTCAGTATCGGAAAAAACGTAAGGGAACACGAATTGTTTCGAAACTTTGCCGTCCAGCCCTAAATTGATCGGCAACACCGGAAAAATCGTATGAAATACTCCCGGCCAACGGGTATCCCGCCTCCACCAGGTCGTTGCCGGAGGGGGATAAAAACAGCTCGACTACAAGAGGGGGAATTCCCCCGGCCGACGACGCTCCCGGACCGATACGCCGCAGCACCGCCGTCCCGGCCCGACCGGCTGCAACGACGGCTCCCCGCACCGGTAGTGCCTGTAGTGCCTGGACCGGCGAGAGCAACCCGAATATCCGATCGGCAAACTCATCAACCGATTCAGACGACTCCTGGATCACAATATCCACCGGCAGGTTGTGTTCGGCAGCCAGTTCCGCGATATGTTCTTCTATAGGTTTTTGCAGATATTCCCGACGACGGTCCAGAACCAGAAGAAGTGAACCGGTGCGGTCCGGCACGTCCGACGCCGCCTGGTTGTTCGACATTGCGAGGGCGGTACCGGTCGCTTCGATAAGTCCGTCATCTCCGAACTCCAGCGAACGACACTCATCACCACTGCCGGCACATATAACAAACCCCAGAGCACCGTCTTCGCTCTGGTCGTCTGTTGCCGTCACCCGTACCGCCGGCTGTCGTTTATCCTCTCCCGCCAGAGCCCGTTCAAGATCAGCCAGGAAGGGGGGCCGACCAAACACCTCCGGAACGCGCAACTCCATTTCCGGTCCGCAGCCGGTCAACAAAACCAGTAGTACAAGAAGCGCCGAAATCGTTGCACAACTCCCCATAAAATCAGCTCATCGGACCGAAGTCACCGAACCCCGAAAGACCATCCAGTAAATCCCGGCCCCAGTAAGAAGAAAGACCAGCATTGCAGCCGTTATACTCAGATCGGGCCGCATCCACTCGGCAAACATCGCCGGTAAGGCCCCGAAGAACGGCGCCGCCACTACAAACAACACCGCCCATCCGCCGCCGGTCGCCCCATCGGCCCGGATTACGGCCGGCGGGATCAGGACAAGGAAGGACAGAAAAACAAGAGGCCGGACAAACAGTTCGTACAACGTCCAGTACCCGTCATTCAAGAGGGCGTCCATACTCGCCGTCAAAACGAGGATGACGACAAAAAACGACAGATAACCGACGTACTGTTCCAGCGGTTCTCTGTCTTTCAACGATCTGTTGAGAAAAAAAGCCGCCGCC
Source organism: Alkalispirochaeta sp. (assembly GCA_041677905.1). Lineage (GTDB taxonomy): Bacteria > Spirochaetota > Spirochaetia > DSM-27196 > Alkalispirochaetaceae > Alkalispirochaeta. The sequence continues at coordinate 2,909 of JBAYPC010000018.1, forward strand.
GTGATGACGTAAAACACACCGACGTAATCAAAAAGCAGATAGTAGAGATAGAGGCCACCGGGAGAGTAGTCGATATCCAGGTACCGCAAAAACGCCAGTCGGATCAGGTAGAACGGTACAAAGAGAAAAAACGCCTTTACAATGGGATTCCGAACGGACTGGGAACTGAACGGCAAATCGGAGACTCGCGAAATTGCGCCGAATCTTGGTCCGATCAGACCGAGACACACGATGGAACCGAGAAATGGTAACAGAATCGGAAACAGTGCCATAAGACCAAGACGGTACCACTACTCTTATGGGGAATACAAGTTATGGGGAATACAAGTTATGGGGAATACAAGCCATAGATTTCCTGTACACGTGAAAAAGGGATAGTCGGTATTTGACTCTTTTGCCGGCCGATGGTATTGTTCTCAACCTGTAATCTGGAGTATGAGTAACACACACGGGAGGTATGTTGGCCAAACAAGAACTACGCACGAATGAGGCGATACGGGTTAGAGAAGTTCGGCTCGTCGGCAGCGAGGGTGAGCAGTTGGGTATTGTATCCACACTTGAAGCGCTCAGAATGGCACAGGAACAAGGTGTTGATCTCGTAGAGATTGCACCGCAGGCAAAACCCCCTGTATGTAAACTGCTGGATTACGGAAAGTTCAAATTCGAACAGGAAAAAAGTAACCGGGAAGCCCGTAAGAAGCAGAAACTCCTGAAGATGAAAGAGGTCAGAATGCAGCCCAAGATCGAAAAGCACGATCTTGAGTTCAAGACCCGTCATATTCAGGACTTTCTCGAACAGGGGTCCAAGGTCAAAGTAACGATCCGGTTTCGTGGACGCGAGCTCGCCCACACTGAACTGGGCAAAGTTGTCCTGGACAAGATCATCGACATGCTTGAGATTCCCTTCCAGATCGACCGAAAACCGACCATGGAAGGACGATTCATGTCGATGATTCTATCTCCCAGCGGCAAGGGTAAGTAAAGCAATAAACCAAGGAGCAGGGAATGCCAAAAATGAAAACCCGCCGTGCGGCGGCTAAAAGGTTCAAAGTTACAAAGAACGGGAAAGTCAAATACAAAAAGCAGGGTATGCGACATTTTCTTACCAAGAAATCAACCAAGAGAAAACGGCAACTTCGAAAAGCCGGACTTCTCAGTGCGCCCGAAGCGAAACGGGCAAGGACACTTCTCCCCTACGGTTGACGCGTCACCGGTTGGACGGTACACGCCGGTTGGACCGGTTACGTCGGCCGGACCGCATACGAACAGACCGTTACGCAATTTTATCAGGTGAAGAAGAGTAAAGAGGAAGTAATACAATGCCGAGAGCACTAGACGGAACGCGACGCAAAGAACGTCGCCGCAAAATCACCTCCCAGACCAAGGGGTACTGGGGACGACGAAAGAACGCATTTCGGACAGCAAAAGACGCGCTGACCAAAGCCGGTGAGTACGCCTATCGGGACAGAAAGGTCCGCAAGCGTGATTTTCGCCGCCTCTGGATTGCACGCATCAACGCGGCGTGCCGGGCCGAGGGAATGACCTATTCCCGCTTTATCGAAGGCCTCAACAAGGCCAATGTCCAGATAAACAGGAAAGCACTGTCCAATCTGGCGATTGAGGACCGGAACGCATTTCGCGAACTGGTTTCCACAGCCCAGTCCCAGCTGAAAAGCTGACCCCCCTTACAACCGGTCATGCTTAACATTGAGCAAGTCCGTCTCCTTGAGGAGCGGGTAGAACGGGTCATCTCCAGAACCGGTGAACTTCAAAGGGAAAACCGGGAACTCCGTGAGAAACTGGAAGGCTACGAGGGACGCATTCAGGAACTCGAGGCAAACATCGAGCAGTTTGTCTCCGGCCAGGCGGAAATTGAACAGGGTATTCTCAACGCCCTGCAGAAATTGGATGAAGTGGAAGATGCCGTCGTTGACGGTGTCCAGGAAGATCGGGTCGTTGTTGAAGATGAAACTGATGACGGCAATGACAGCGATGACGGTGCGGAAGTCGCGGATACGACAATCGACGAGGAATCTGTCGACGACTCGGACGAAAGTTCAGGGCCGGAGCTCGATATATTCTGATCGGCGATGATGAGAATCGAGCTTCTGGGTACGTCGTTTCAGATACACTCCGACGAGTCGCCGGAGTACATTGAAAAAATCCTGAAACACTACCGACAACGAGTTCAGGACATCGAATCGTCCGTTGCCACCGGGGATCCCCTGAAAAAGGCTATTCTCGCGGCCCTTCTGGTAACGGACGAGCTCTACCGCGAGCGAGAACAGGCCGGGCGCCCCTCGTCGCGCGTTCTTTCCGCCGATCACGCCGATGAAATCGAAAAGATCACCACTTCATTAATTGAAAAAATTGATTCCACCTTTCCGTAACGATAACTTCTTTTACTTTTCGTCTTTGTTGACACCTTTCATCTGATGACATACTCTGACCCACAACGATGGCGTTAACTACCAGCCAACAGATATCCCGGTATTATGAGCAGTTTGAGTCGACGGAGGTCACGTTCACCAGGGAGATCACCCTTGCTCTTTTGCTCAATACCAAACAGGTTTTTTTAAAATCTCTGGGATATCAGTGGCCCTGCATTATCTATTCCAGCTCGATGAAAGGTGCGAAGGTGATCACTACCATGCAGCCTTCGTTGAAAGAGACGCTGCAAAAGTCAAAGAACACCGTTTCCCTGCGGTTTAGCTTCATCCAGCCCGAAAAGAACGATCCGCTCACGTTTTTCGTATCGGCCAAGATCGCCGGCATTTCCCCCTATGGGGATCCAAAAAAAGGGTTGAGTTTTCTGAATCTGGTGTTCACGCAAAATCCCCCGGATGACCTTATAAAACGCCTCGGAACTATTCTGGAGGCGAAGATCGCCTCTCAGCGCCGAAGCGAAGAGCGTATTATAATATCTCCCGACAGCGCCAAGAAGATCGGCCTCACATCAAAGGGGGCCACCGTAGTGGTGGACAATGTACCTCGGAAGGCACTCGTCCGGGATCTCTCCTTTAGTGGGGCAAAGATCATCATGCCGGGGGTGGCAAAATTCCTGGTAAATAAAGCGGTGACGATAAGTGTTGAATTTGAAGACCCGTTGGAGATCATGAAACTGACGGGCACGATCTTGCGATTCGAATCGGTGGAGAGTCGGCCCGATATTGCCGCTTTTGCCGTCCAGTTCACCGAAGGGACGGTACCGATGGCGTATAAGATGCGACTTACCGACTACTTTCGCCAGATCAAGAAAAAACCTGGAAGCGAAAGCGGCCCGGCCAATGACGCGCCGGTTGAATCGACGACGGGATAACCAACCAAGGACAGTAATATGCCTGAACAACCACCGAAAAACACCGGCCCTTCCCCGTTGAGCCGTATTCTCTTTATCACCATTCCCGACTCGTTTCATCCTCATGAAGATATGATGATCGATCCGTCCATCCCCCTTCCTGTAGACCCCGGTGAGGACCCTGCAACGTGGAGTCCCGATTCTCTGACCTGGGAGATGATTCTGTCCGGTATACTCACCGTCCTCGCCGAAGAGCCGGACCGGGAACATGCCGACTACTATCGCGAGTTTGTTCTTACTGCCCGGCCGGATATCTTCACCGAGCTCACCGAAACGGGCATTATCGCGGCTAAGAACGAGAACTTTTCGGCCGCAACAGATATCTTCCTGGCTCTCACCGGTCTTGACCCGGAACGGCCGGAAGGACCGGCAAATCTTGCGATTACCTATGAACAGCGTGCCGACAGCCTTGATCGTGTCGGGCGTGATGACGACGCCGATTTTTTTCGCGAAAAGGCCGTCGAGATCTACCGGGACCTCCTTACCAGGGAAGATATTGCCTCGGACATCAGGTTAAACGCCGGTATGTTCTTCGTCAAAATCCGGGACTATGAGTCTGCCGGAAACCAGCTTGAGTCCTTTCTGGCCGAAAGTGAAGACGAAGACAAGAGGGTTCACGCTAGCCGCATCCTCACGGAAATACGTTCCCATAATCTGTCGGATCAACTGTTCAAAGAAGCCTACGACTTTATCAAAATCGGGGACGAGGAACGGGGAATTGAGCGAATCCGGGAGTTTCTGGAGAACAACCCCGACGTGTGGAACGGCTGGTTTCTCCTTGGATGGGGGCTTCGACGGATACAGCGTTTTGACGACGCCCGGGTCGCCTTTGAACAGGCCCTGTCGCTGGGTGGTCCCAATGTGGACACGCTGAATGAACTCGCCATTTGTGAAATGGAACTGGAAGCCTACGACCAGAGTAAAGCCCATCTTGAAGAAGCTCTCACCCTTGAGCCGGACAACACCAAAGTCATTTCAAACCTCGGTGTCCTCAAATTGAAAATGGACGACCCACTTGAATCCCGCCGTTATTTTGAAATCGTCCTGGAATTTGAACCGGAGGACCCTGTGGCCCGAAGATACCTGGATCTCCTGAACGAAACGTACGACTGAACGGGCCGACCGAGCGGAATAACGTTCATTTCAGCCTGAATTTTCGAAAAGACCCTTCAAGTTTATCCCCTGCCCTGCCGATAGACAGTATAGGGAGACCTTTGTTTCACATCCGGCCGGTGTGGAGCGTAAGTGCCCCCTATTCTGATTATCGGCTCCCCCGGAGGCGACTTTAGTACCGATTCCGGAAAATTGCATAAATCGGTACAGGTACACCGGAGGCCGAACACAAAGGGCAAGGATGCCCAAACAACTTCACGGAGGATGGAAGTATGATTATCAATCACAACATGAGCGCGATGTTTTCACAGCGCCAACAGGGCGTAAACAACAGGGACGTCCAGGGGAACATTGAAAAGCTCAGCTCCGGTCTGCGTATCAATCGGGCCGGGGACGACGCAAGTGGTCTTGCCGTCAGCGAAAAGATGCGGTCCCAGATTCGCGGTCTGAACCAGGCTTCGACTAACGCCCTTAACGGCGTGTCCTTTATCCAAACGACCGAGGGATATCTCCAGGAAAGCCAGGATATTCTGCAGCGCATGCGCGAACTTGCCGTTCAGTCCGCAAACGGTATTTACACCGCCGAGGACCGCATGCAGATACAGGTGGAAATCTCCCAGCTCGTGGACGAAATCGACCGCATCGCCTCGCACGCCCAGTTTAACGGCATGAACTTGCTGACCGGACGGTTTGGACGGGAAGACGGGAACAACATCGTCACTGCATCGATGTACTTTCAGATCGGGGCAAACATGGACCAGCGGGAACGGGTGCATATCGGTACGATGACCGCTCTGGCCCTGGGGGTCAAAAGCGATCAGAACATCATGTCCATGTCCACTCCGGACCAGGCAAACAGTTCGATAGGAATTCTTGACGCTGCGCTGAAAACGATAAACAAACAGCGGGCCGACCTGGGTGCCTATCAGAACCGGTTGGAAATGGCCATTAAGGGCATTGATGTAGCCGCCGAGAACCTGCAGGCTGCGGAATCACGCATTCGCGACGTGGATATGGCACAGGAGATAGTGGAATACACCAAGAACCAGATTCTCGTCCAATCCAGCACGGCTATGCTGGCCCAGGCCAATACACAGACACAGTCAGTCTTGCAATTGCTCGGATAGCGTAGTAACTTTGAGAGTACCGGTTAATACTGATCTTTGACATAGAACGTGGTCTTTTTTGACTAGCGAGCAGGAAGGGGCGACGGGGCTCACGGACGAGTCCTGAAGTCCCTTCGATGTGCGGGGAAACGGTTTGGAGGAAGCGCGCAACGACTCCTCCAACCCCCTTCGCTGAGAGGGTTCCGGCAATGAGTGCCGGTAATCTTGTATCAAGGAGGATCACATGATCATCAATCACAACGCGAGCGCGGCATTTGCCAACCGGACGCTCGGGGCAAGAAACGCGGCTACACAGTCGAATATCGAAGCCCTCAGTTCCGGCCAGCGGATCAACCGTGCCGGGGACGACGCCAGTGGACTTGCCGTCAGCGAAAAGCTGCGCAGCCAGGTTCGTGGCCTCAACCAGGCGGAACGGAACATTCAGAACGCGGTGTCTTTCATCCAGACGACGGAAGGCTACCTGCAGTCGACACAGGATATCCTGCAGCGGCTGCGCGAACTGTCGGTTCAGTCGGCAAACGGGATTTACACGGCCGAAGATCGTATGCAGATCCAGGTTGAAGTATCCCAACTGGTAGACGAGGTCAACCGCATCGCCTCGCACGCACAGTTCAACGGTATGAATATCCTTACCGGATCATTCGCCCAAGACAGTGCAGTCGGAGCGGTGATGCAGTTCCAGGTTGGTGCCAATATGGACCAGTCTGAGCGTATGTTTGTCGGCACCATGACGGCCCAGGCTCTCGGGCTTGAGAATGCCCAGGGTGAAACGGGAATGATAAGCATTTCCACCCCTGAAGCATCCAACTCGGCCATCGGTGTTATCGACTCCGCGCTTCGTCAAGTATCGCAGCAGCGGGCAGATCTGGGTGCATACCAGAACCGTTTTGAACAGGCCCAGCAGGGAGTTGCAGTAGCAGCAGAAAACCTTGCAGCGTCGGAATCCCGGATTCGCGACGTGGACATGGCTTCAGAAGTGGTGGAATACACAAAGAACCAGATTCTGACGCAGTCCAATACGGCTATGTTGGCTCAGGCCAACACGCAGTCGCAGTCAGTACTGCAGTTGCTCGCCTAAAACCGTTTCTTTTTGGTGGAAGATTTCTGGACGTCATCTTTCACCCGGCCACAGGGGGGGGCGCGCGCTCTCCCCTCCTGGTTGGCTGCGTACAGGGAGGTACAATATGGCGATGGAAGTAACACACGTTCTGCCTCGGGCAGGACAAAATACAACGCGTCCCGATACAGGCCGGTCTATAGAACAGGTACGTAAGGAGTTTTCCCAACACGTGGACGTACAGTTGCGGGAGCGGGAAGAGCGGATCAGCCGGGAACAGATCAAACAACTCACCCAGGAACTCCGGAATGTAACCCGGGCATTCAACAAAAGACTCAGTTTCAGCTACAATGACAAGCTCGACCAGATGGTTGTCAAGGTGATAGATCGGGAAACCGATACTGTGATCAAGGAGCTACCGCCCAGCGAGCTGCAGCGGGTCCATCTGCGTATTCGCGAGGCCATAGGCCTGCTTCTGGACGAATCGGTCTGACGGGAGTAACGGCTCGGCGAGGGCACGGGAGGGGACGTGTCTGATATCACCATTCCAGGCATCTCAAATAAAAGCGGAATAGACACTTCCAAGCTGGTCGAAGACCTGATGGAAGTGGAGCGCATTCCCGTTCGTCGCATGGAGCGGGAGGTTGAAACCTACGAACTCCAGCGGGAAACGTGGCAGTCTTTGGGGCGTCAGGTTGCTCGCCTGAGGGATACCGCCCGGACTATGTACGGCTTCGAAAACCCCTTTCGTGACCGGATAGCCTCCAGCTCAAATGAATCGGTGGTCCAGGCAACGGCGACTCGACAGGCCATTGAAGGTATCGATGAGATTGTCGTCCTTCAGACCGCCGGACGGGATCGGTTTGCATCGCAGCCGCTCTCTCGGGATTACCGTGTGCCGCCGGGACGGTACGAGTTTACCGTTGGTGAGGACACCCGGTCATTTCGATTCGCCGGAGGATCGCTCCGGGATTTTTCCACCGAACTCAACCGCCGACTCGACGGGATTGTCCGTTCCACGGTGGTCCCCGACACTCCATCTACGCAGATCATCATCTTTGAAGGACAGAAAGAGGGAGCCCAGGCACAGATGTCTTTCGGCGAAGACGGCGTTTCCTTTATGCGTGAAATCGGCGTTATGTCGCCCCCCCGGCCGGACAAGGCCTTTTCCCTCCTTGAAGACGCGCCCCTGCTTCTGAAACCAGGCCAAACTGAACAACTCCGGCTGCCGACTCCATTTGAAATCCAGCCGGGGATGGTACTCCGGTTTGAGGCGCGATCGGTCAACCTTGACCGGGATGAATGGACGGCTCCGGAGGCTCCCCCGGGGGTTGAACCTGTTGATCCCGGTGCGACGTCTCTCAAGGATGTGACCATTCGCAACGAGGCGCTCGGATTCAACCTGCCCGAGCCGGAAGCTCCTGAACCCCCACCGTTCCGGGAGGACAACCGGGCGATGAAAATCCTGGGAGACGGTGTAGAGCAGGAGCTTCCACCTCTTCCGGAGACAGGCACCTTCTCTCAAGTTGAGATTTCAGGGGAGGACCTTTTGTCCCGGATGAGAGGCTTCTCTTTTCATAACCTAAACACCCACCGAAATCTGGAAATTCGCAATTTGACCGTCCTGGATCCGACAACTCGCAGCGGAAGCACGCCGACAAACGCACTGGAAACGGCCCGGGACGCCCGGCTTCGCTACAGCGGGGTAGAGATTCAACGCAGCACCAACGCCATCGACGACTTGATTCCCGGTGTGACCCTTAACCTTCGACGTTCTTCACCTGACCCGATAGAAATCGACGTTCAGCCCGACCGGGAACGGGCTAAAGAAAAGATCATCGAGTTCATCGGCTACTACAACCAGGTTATCCGTGACATCAACATCTACACTCGGACCGATCGCGCTTTGATCGACCAGATAGAGTACTTCAGCGACTCCGAACGGGAGACCATGGAGAAACGGCTGGGGGTTTTTCAGGGCGACAGCAGTCTCCAGCAACTGCGGAACCGCCTGCAGACTATTATGATGAACCCCTATGACGCCGGTCCGGACAGTTCGTTCCGTCTCCTTGCGGAGATCGGCATTTCCACAAACGCCTCCGGGGGGGGCGGCGGATACGACGGATCGCGACTGCGGGGCTATCTGGAAATTTCGGAAACTGACCTGGACAGTGCACTGGCTGCGGATTTCGAGTCGGTTGGCCGTCTTTTCGGGCGGGACAGTACCGGTGATCTAACCGTGGATACCGGTGTTGCAGTGGCATTGGAGCAGTATGTCGGCCCATACGTACGGACCGGTGGTATTATCGCCGGACGGACCGACGGTATAAACACCCGGATCGATCAGACTCAGAACCGGATTTCCCGGTACAATGATCGGCTTGAAGACTATGAACAGAAGTTGCGGACCGACTTCGGCCGCATGGAAGGTATGATGCAGCAGCTCGAAGGCAGCACCGAAGCACTGGATCGCCTGAACATACAGGGAACACAAGACAGACGATGAACATACGAATTAACGGTGTAGAAATTGACTTTCAACTGGAAGACGAATCAACGGCAGGCGACGTTTTTTCCGGGATATCAAGATGGCTCCGCGAGTCGGGCCACCGTGTCGAATCGGTATCGTTAAACGGTACAGCCATACACGACCTGGACGACCTTGATGGTTCGTGGAGGAAACAGTCGGTCACCGATGTCAAAGACCTGGATATCCTAGCCGAAAGTGTGATGGAACGGCGGGTCAATGACTTTGAAACGATAATCCACTACACCGAACTTCTCCGACGGGTTATGGACGAGGGTACATCGGAACAGCGTGAGGCCGTTCTGGAAGAACTGCCCCATATCCTTGAGGGGATACGCCGTAACGCCCCTGATCTTGCGGGACTTCTGGACGAACCGATTCAGGGCGGATCACACGGTGATCCTGAGATACGAGAAAAAATAGCCCGGAGAGCCGGTGATATGGCGACTCTTCTTGAACAGCGCCAACGGGAACTGCTCGATCCCGAACATGAAATGGGGAGCACCATTGCCGCTCTTGACGTACTGCTTCCGACGTTTGAAGAGATTCCCGGTGAACTGCAGGACGGCAACCGTAAAAAGGCTCTTGAAACGGTCAGCCGTTTTTCCGAACTGGTGGCCCGGGAACTGCGCATCCTTCCGGTGCTGTTGGTTATGAAACCGGACCTGCAAAACGAACTGGTGGACGGTGTCTCCCTGAACGAAGCGATCGAGAGTCTGAACGGGCTCTTCCGGGAGATGGAAGGCGCTTTTACCAACAACGACTTTGTTCTGATTGGTGATCTTCTCGAATATGAGATGTTACCCCGCTTTACCGAACTGCACAGCACGGTCCTGCGGCATATCGGGTAGCGGGGCGATGTGCTATGTCCGTCCGGTGGTTTTCTCCTATATACGAAAGAACGGTATTTGATCTAAGCTGGACAAATTAATGAACGTCACAAGTCTTGAATCGATAGAACGGATCCAACTGGCGATTGATTACCGCCGTCTGTACCGGGCACGTGCGGTTATCGGCATTTCCGATATACCGATGAACCCGGTAGAGATCGAGTTTTCGCTGGAGATGTCACCCTACGGCACCAAGGAGATACGCGTCCGTTTTCTCGGCTCTGCCGATTATCCCCTGGTACCGGCGATGAAACTCCTGAAGGAGTACATCAGGGATATCGACAAAAACGGTTCTCTCCCCTAACGTACTCTCATGGCCCATACCTGCACCTACGCGATTCAAACCGAAGAGGATACTCGCAGACTTGCCGCCGCTCTGGCGCCTCTTCTGGAGCCGGGGATGGTCGTCGGCCTTACCGGAGACCTTGGCACCGGTAAGAGTGTCTTTGTACGGGCCGCCGCATATGCCCTGGGGGTGCGGGAAAAGATGCCCAGTCCTACCTACACAGTTGTCGAGAGTTACCACACCGAATCAGCGACGGTTCTCCACATCGACTTGTACCGTCTGGGAACGGCTGAAGAGTTTCACATGCTCGGCCTGGACGAAGAACTGGCCGAATCGATCAGTTTTGTGGAGTGGATCGATCGGGTGCCGGAGCTGGCCGAGGGAAGTGATGTGTCGGTTTCTATTTCGATGGTACCGTCCGCCGACACCCAACGGAGTGTGACCGTAAGACTGCCGGCGGAAAAAGAGCTTGTCTATGGCTGAAACTCACGCGGCTGATTTGAACCGCACGGTTCTGTCCATTGACACCTCCGGTCCCATCCTGGGGCTGGCGCTCGTGGAAAACGGTGAACTCCGGGGGCATCGGGAAGACCGGCAGGGCATGCGTCACACCGAAAACCTGCTTCCCGTTATTGAGATGTTTTTGACCGAATGGCACATCACCGGACCGCTGGGCGGCGTCGCCGTTGCTAGGGGTCCCGGCAGTTTTACAGGGCTGCGCATAGCTATGGCTACCGCAAAAGCGCTGGGACTCGCCTGGCAGTGCCCCGTTGTGTCGGTTGGAACTTTGCACAGCATGGCCGAAACGGAGCGGCTTCTGCGCCTTCGGGAAGGTAAAGCTGCTGCGCCTGCGGTAATGCCCGTTCTTGACGCCCGGAAACAGCGCTATTACACCGCCGTTTTTGTACCCAATCTGGCCACGGGAGCACTGAAACGAGCTACCGACGACCTGGATGCATCGATGGTGCAGCTTCAGTATCTGGCCGAGAGCTATCCCGGCGTCTGCCTGCCCGGCCCCGATGACGTAACCGTACCCGGCGGATCGGCTGCAGTAGCGGAAGGTATATCCGGAGCCGTCGGGGCCGGAGTCCTGGGTGCGCGTCTGATCAGCCGGGGCGTACAGGACGATCCGTACGCAGGACCGCACTACCTCCGGGCGGAAGATATCGGAGTCAGGAAGAAGGGACCGCGTTTTAGATCAGA
>JBAYPC010000019.1:0-14191 GCA_041677905.1 Alkalispirochaeta sp.
CTACACATTTGATCGGGATGAACTGGAGGAACTTTTCATACCGGTATCCCCGGATTGAATAGTCTCCCATCACGCTTACCAGTTCCGCGCCGCCGACAGCGCTTTTTGTCTGATCTCCCGAGGAAGGTCCGATGACGCAAGGACGACGAGAGTCTGCCGGTAGATATCGGTGTCCTCTCCGCCGCCGGGAGAAACCATCCGGTCCACTGCAGTCAAAAGAGCGGTTGCCAGGGGGACCCGCTCAGGCCCTGATGTCCCCTGAAAGCGGCGAAGCCCGGGAGAAATTACGGCTGGTTCATCGATACCGGTCACTGAAGCGGCCGTCAACGCCGCCGCTACTACCGAGATATCGGGATCGTAACGAACGACATCTGACAGAATCCGTCGACTGGGAGCGTCGCCAATCCAACCCAGAAGTCGCACGGCGTCACGCCTGATTTCCGGGGAATCCACAACAGCACCGGTCTGCAGCGGTTCCGCAGCAAGTGCGGCCAGTACCGACCGCACAACCGTCACCTTTCCGTACATATCCTGTCGAAAGAAACGCTGTTCCAGTTTTTCAAGGAGAGACCGCCGTGCGGAGACGGACGCACCGCCTAGTACTGCCTCCGCATACACCGCCAGAGCCCCATTACCGTATCGTCCCCCGCCGCCGGCCGTCTCCGGCCTGGTCAGCCGCCCGGGAAGAACCGGCGGGTCCGGTGACCATTCTGCGAAGGATGATACCAAGGGAATCACCGTATAGCGCCACTCGGTGTACTCTACAAATACGCGCCGCTGCCGAGGAAGGAGGCGAATATCCTTTGCCTGGTAGGGAAGCGGTATGATCGAGTGTATTTTTCCTCGGGCATCAGTAAAAACCAGCGTATTTTCGCTGTTCAACCGGATCAGACCACCGTCGCTCCATTCCAGGGTCACTCCTCCTGCGGTGGATATACGGGATCGAACAGATGGCGGTGCATCCTGAATTGGTCCGGTCCACTCTACCTGGAGACTACCTGCCCGGCGATCCGCTCGGGGAGATGCGGCAAGACGGTAGGCCATACCGTCCCGGTCTGACGCCCAGAGGTTTTCTCGGGATACCCATAACCGCTCTACCGATGCCGGCAGTTTAACCAGTCGATCACCGGTACCACCGGAGAAGAAACCGAAGACACTCCCGTCGATCAAGCCGACGTACAGAACGTCCCCGTCAGAAGTATGGCTGCCAATAACCGACGGAAGCTCCCGCGTCCACAGTGGGTATCCCGCGGCACTTCCGTATGCAACAAGACCGGGAGATGACAGGGAGTACACGTTTCCCAGACGATCGGGAACGATCACAAATGCGTCGGCAGGCACCGAAAACAAGGAGGGGTTCGAGACGTCTACAACTCGGAGTGTATCTCCCGCCCAACCGACCAGGCGGCGCTCCCCCTGCGCTCCGTAGAGGTGAATTACTCCATTCATGTCGGAAAAGACGGCCTGGGGAAACCTGATACCGGTTCGAACCTCCGCAAGAACCGTTCCATGCCCGTCTTTACCTGCGCCGAGAATGCGAAGGTGCCGGTCTTCGGTGGCAAGAACCACCCCAAAATCACCATCGTGTTTTCGGTAGATGTACTCAAAAGGGGCCGCCGTCAGCGCCCCGGAAGTGGAACCCGACCACATTTCCTGATCATCCGCCGGAAGGTCCCGTAAAAAAATCACGCCGCTAAGGGCGATGGCGACAAGAAAACATCTGAAATAGCCGGTCGAACGGGACTGTTCACAGCTCATGACAAAACTCAGGTACCTGAGGCCTGGCGGCCTACCGACTATGCGGTCGTAGAATAACCAGCGTCTCAATATGAGACGTCTGGGGAAAGAAATCCAGGAGAGTCATTGACTCAATTCGGTACCGGGGAGCCAGGGCAGCGAGGTCTCGTGCCAAAGCGGCTGAATCACAACTGAGGTAGGCAACGTCCGGCACAGACCTGTCAACAGAACCCGCCCGGACAAGCCACGTTCTGACGGCACTGCTGAGTCCCCCTCGGGGAGGATCAAGGACAAGAGTGGTGACACCGCCGTCTGTTAATCTGTCGGTCCGCATCAAATTCTTTTTTCTGATTGCCCTTTCAGCTGTATCGATCACGACAGATATTGCAGTATCCTCTGAGGTGACGTGACTCAGGTTATCACGAATAAACTCAGCATTTCTTTTATCCGATTCAACACACAGGACTGAACTGAAAGAAGATTTCCCCATTAGAACCATAAAAGCCAACAGTCCCGCCCCGGCGTATATATCTACAAGGCGCCCGGGACGAACAGCCTCTTGCAGCAGTTTGGCCAGGGGAGTGAGGATTTTTCGATTGGATTGGGAAAAGCTGCCGACGGCAAATCGAAACGGATACCCGCTGATGTCCATGGTCCCAGTCCGGTCCCGGTCACTTCGCACAGTATCCGATCCAGTGTCGACCACCGTCATACCGTTCTGAAAATCGTCGCGAGGACCTCGTAACAGGGCGTTTATACCGTCTGTGGCAACCAGACATTCCGCAATCGGCACAATCGCGTTACTGTACCTCTTGAAAAAGCCCGTCTGACCGTTCTTCCGGTGAATTCGGATTCTGCTGCGATACCCGAAAGGTTCCTCACTGACGATATCGATATCTTTCTCGGACCACGAGAGTTTTCCTATGCGCTGCAGGTTCTCCACAAGAATGCGGCGCTTCCACTCCCGCTGGGTCCCATCCTCAACGTGTTGCCAGTCACACCCCCCGCAGACCGGAACGTACCTGCACGGCGGCCGCCGCCGGCCCGGCCCCGGAGAGATGATCGTTACATCTTCAAGGACTGTCCTGCCCCGCCCTCGGCGCACTACCCGGCCCTCAACCGTATCTCCGGGCACAACATCGGAGACGAAAACAACCTGCCCCGCCGGTTGGGTCTGCTCTTCCGCTTTTGCCTGCCCCTCCAGTTGGACGTGCCCCACCGGCTCGCCTGACTTTCCCACTCTGCCCAGACCATCGCCCCCGGTAACGAGCTTCTCGATTGTTACCCTTACCCTGGTGTCACTGTTATCGGTGGTATCGCTGATAGGCCGCTCCTTTTCAATCGAATCCCCATCAAAGTGCTTGCAAAACACCCTTTATTGATAAAAACATCTCGATCACTTTCCTTGATCACTTTCAATTTCGGACCGTAGGGGATATAATTTGAAACCCAAAGATCGATTTCGGGAGAATCGTACATGAAGCCTATGAAGCTCGCAAGCCTGCCGACAATAAAACGCCTTCCCTCATATCTGCATATAGTAGAAGCTGCCGCCCGAGACGGCCGGGAGTTTATATCAGGAACAGTGATAGCCGAAGAGCTGAAACTCGAACCCATACAGGTACGGAAGGATCTGGCAATTACCGGCATTATCGGCAAACCCCGTATCGGCTTTCCCGTTCAGGAGTTGATTCTCGCCATTAACAGCTTCCTTCACTGGGATCGGGAACATCGGGCAATACTCGTCGGCGCGGGCCACCTTGGCTCTGCGTTAATGGGATATGCCGAATTCCCCCGGCACGGCCTCAAGATCGTCGCCGCCTTTGACACCAGTCCGGAAAAAGTCGGGCAGTATGTCAACACAATACCAATTTACCACCTCGATGAACTCGCAAAACGGCGAAAAGAGCTGGATGTGGACATCGGTATTCTGACGGTGCCCTCCTCGCAGGCCCAGGAAATCACCGATCGACTGGTCGAATGCGAGGTTTCGGCAATCTGGAACTTCACCAACGTAAAAATAAGAACTCCGAAAGGCGTGATCGTGCAAAAAGAAGACCTCTCTTCGGGATACGCCGTTCTGTCCGTCAAAATGCGAGTCTTTCAGGATTCCCGGTTTGTGGCACTTCAGGAATCCCAGGACGAAGCCGATAAGGTCGTCTGACAAAACGACTTCAAGGCGTATGCTATGCAAGACCCCGCAAAGACACAGGAACAACAAGAGTATTTTGCGAATCGCTTAAAAAAACGTTTTAAGCACCTGTCGAAATACGCAAAACGGGTAGAAACCAACGCCTTTCGGGTGTATCACCGGGATATTCCGGAGCTTCCTTTTGCCGTTGACTGGTACGACGGGCACCTCCATATTTCGGAGTACGATCGGCCCCACGAACGGACCGACGACGAACACCGTCAATGGCTCGAAACGATGGTAGACACGGCGACCCGTACTCTGACGGTTCCGCCGGATCGCGTTTTTTTCAAGCGGCGGGAACGGCAGCGGGGCGGCGCCCAGTACGAACCGGTAGACCGGCAGAACTACACAATCAACGTGGAAGAACGGGGCCTTCTCTTTAAAGTAAACCTCTCGGACTACATAGACACCGGACTGTTTCTTGATCACCGAGATTTACGGTTTTACGTCGCCAAAGGAGCAACGGGAAAGCGCGTCCTGAATCTCTTTGGCTATACCGGCAGTTTTACCGTTTACGCAGCTGCGGCGGGTGCTTCTTCAACGGTCACGGTAGACCTTTCCAACACCTACCTTGCCTGGGCCAAAGAAAACATGCGACTTAACCTTCTCGATAGTCCGGGACATGAGTTTTACCGGGGAGATGTGACTGAAACGTTGGACCTTCTTAAAAAGGGTAATCGGAAGTTTGACATTATCGTTCTGGATCCGCCCAGCTTTTCAAATTCCAAAAAAATGGAAGGGACCATTGACGTCCAGCGAGACCACGTCAGGCTCATTACCAGGTGCCTTGACCTGCTTACCCCGTCGGGTCACATCATCTTCTCCACCAACAAGCGGCGCTTTCAGTTTCACCGGCAGGACATCCCGTCGGGAGAAATCAAAAAGCTGACTAAACTGACCATGCCTGAGGACTTTCAGGATACCAATATCCACCAGGTATGGAGTATCGCCGGGCGACCCGAACCTACCAGACGAACCCGACGTTGACACCGGCCATGGCACTGATCCCCCTGGTGTCAAAGTAGTACATCACCGGAATATCCAGCTTGAAGGGACCCAGGTTGAGACCGATCCCCGCGTTAAGTCGGGGCCGCAGGAGTTGCGGCCGTTCAGTGTTAATGATACCAAAATCGGCGGACCCGGCCTTCACGGACAGTTCCTCATCGGGAATCCCGGCGGCGATCTTGAAGTCCAGTTGCGACCCTGCTCCAAAGATGACCTCGGAATGGCCGAATGCAAAATCAACACCCACGCCTAAATTAAAATCCACAAGGTACAACAACCGCAGTCCCGTCGACACTTCCAGCGGTACCGTCCACGTCCGGGAATTGATACGGGCCGTTGCCGCGGCCGATACGACAAGAGTGCCAAAGGTATCCCCGTCCGAACCACCGGGAATCGGATTCTCCAGACCAAGTTCTTCAAACGTTGCATCCACGGTGAAATCTTCGTCCTTGGTTTCCACCGTAACATCGGTTTGGTTGGACTGGTAGTTTACCCCCGTCCCGATTGTAAGACCCCGCCAGTGCAAAACACCGGCATAAACACTGCGGGTTCCCAGAACCTGGTAGTTTGCTTCGACCCCGACTGTCGTCGAGGCAAAAGAGATATCATCAAATAGAGTGCCTTCGGGAATCGTGCAGTACCCGAACTTCCCGCTCACCCGAAGGCGATCGACATAACGGCTGAGGTTCATCCCCAGAGAAACGGTAACCGGCTGGATCGCCATACCAAAGTAGATGTCACCCTCTTTTTCCAGGTTATCAAAGGCTTTTTCGATGACCGCCGTATCAACGCCGGGAGCCGAGATTGCCGCACCGGTACCTATCACCAGCGCAAACAACCGGTAGTCCATGAAAGATCGCTGCCTGGCCATGTGGGTCGAGGCGGCTCCGGCGTTGGCAAACCCTCGTGCCAGGTCCCGCTGAGACTTGAATACCGCGAGGTCTTCCGATTCTTCAATATCCGTTTCCAACTTGTCCAGAAAATCCTGCAGCTCAACGGTGGGTACAATTTCCCCCTGGTAGATAATCGTCGGGGCGTTCAGATTGACGTCCAACTTCTGTCCGAATACGGTACCGCCAAGAAAGAACAACAGTACGATAAACATCCCACCTCTTCCGGGCAATTCACTTTGCTTCCATGTCACAAAAACCTCCCGGTAAGAGTCGTCCGTCTGACTTCGCGCTTGCCCACTATTTCAAAATTGAAGGGTATGACGACTGGACTCCAGGCGACCTTCAATTTCTCGACGCTGCTCCGGCGTCCAGCCTGAGTCCCCCCGTTTTCGGTCCAGTGCAATTACCACAGGCCGCTCTTCAAGAAGCAGAATCCGATCGGCCACCGCATAAACGAGATCCATATCGTGGGATGAGAGAACTGTGGTTACCTCACCGGCGGTCATGATCTTCCGCAACACTCCGGACAACTCGGCCCGGTGGGCCTGATCCAGGCCGGATAGCGGTTCATCTACAAGAAGGAGATCCGGTCGTGCGTAGAGTGCTCGGGCCAGATTGACCCGCTGCTGCATTCCTCCGCTGAGCTGGTCGGGATATCGGTGCGCGCATTCCGGTAGTTGAACCAGTCGAAGCATTTCTTCCGGGTTCCGGTATGCACTCTCCGGCCGTCTCCCGACGATGGTGAGGTTCGTTACAACCCGGCGCCACGGGAGCAGCCGGGGCTCCTGAAAGACCATTCCCGGCCGGTAGGAAGCTGTCTCGTTTGTATCTCGTCTTTCCCTATCACCATCCGGCCCTTCCGCCCCCTCTAACGTTACTATTTCAACCTTTCCCGAACCGGGCTGTACGATCCGCCCAAGCAGGGCGAGAACCGTCGTCTTTCCCACTCCCGACGGCCCGATCAGAGCCGTCACAGAACCACCTTCAAGCGTCACGTTCAAATCTCTGAGAAGAGGGCCGCCCCTTCCGGGATGATCGTCCCAGGAAAATGAAACGTTTCGCAGTGCAACAGAAACACCGGAAGATACTGGATGTGGATCGTCCGGAATAGCCGGAGAAATCGACGGTTCCGGTACATCCATATCCTGACAGCCCAACGATTTTTGCTCCGAAACGACCGTTTCACGACGACTGAGGCGAGATTCCCAATAGGCGATCACCCGATCTGTCACGCTCGCCAGGAGGATAAGCACAACAGTCCACGCCAGAACCAGTTCGGTTTCCAGAAAGAGACGGGCCTCACCCATACCGGTACCGATTCCGGATCGAGGGACACTGAGAACCTCGGCCGCAACGGTAACCTTCCAGGCAATTCCGCCGGAAGCGCGTAGACTACCCAGAATAGTCGGCATGGCACCGGGAAGCCAGAGGTGACGGACCCGTCGCAGAGCGCCGCATTGGAACAAACGGGTCATCTCTTCCAGTCTGGTATCCACCGATCGGACGCCGGTGTATCCGCCCTGGTACAGGAGAGGGAAAACCATAAGGACGGCGACAAAAACGGGAACTGTCCCGGAGGAAAACCAGATGACCGACAGGAGTATGACGGAGATAAACGGAACGGCCCGGACGATAGTTACCGTCGGAGCAACCAGAAGGTGCAGTCGTCCGTTCCTGCCGGCGGCCATACCCAGGGGAACGGCACAGACGGCGCTCACAGTCAGCGCTCCCAAGGCGCGCAGTGCGGTAAAACCGGCCTGCCGAAGAAACGAAGGAGTACCGAGGACCAGGAGCGTTTCACGAAAGACAACGCCCGGCGGCGGAAGGATAAGTGGGATACCAAGAATATGCGCGCCGGCCCACCAGAGAAGGAGCGGAAGGAGGTATCCCGCCCAGCGGAACATCAACGCCGGGACTGCTGCATGAACTGCTGCCGGACGTCTCATCCGTTACGCTTCCTTATGTCGCATCCTCATATCGCACCCTCACGTCACTTCAAACCGGTAGTGACGTTTCTTACCGGCTTGCAGAAGCAGCACCAGCCGCGAGTCGCCGCCGGTACTCTCCGCACCGTGTTCTTTCAACCACTTCCGATCGATAACCGCGTCAAGATCCTGGACCTTGACCGTGTTGATACGGGCACCACCCTGGTCGATAAGCCGTCGAGCTTCACTATTGCTGCTGCACAACCCGGCCCGAGAAAAGAGTTCAAGCACCCCGATACCCGCATCCAGATCGGCCCCGGGAAGCACGCCGCCGGGCACCGAACCGGCCGCACCGCCCGCCCCTTTGGAAAATAGAGCCTTCGCCGCAGCGAGAGCTTTGTCCGCCTCTTCTCGGCCGTGGACAAGAGTTGTAATCTCCCGGGCCAGCCGTTCTTTGGCGGCGTTGATACCCGCTGCATCACCGACGGCAACCGGTGCGACAACGTGCTCAATTTCGGTCGGTTCCAGGAAGGTATAGAGATACATAAACTTCCGCACATCTGCGTCGGGCACATTTCTCCAGTACTGGAAAAAATCATACGGAGAGACCATGTCGCCATCCAGGAACACCGCGCCTGATTCCGATTTCCCCATTTTCTTACCGTCCGCCCGGGTTACCAGAGGAAAAGTAAGGCCAAACGCCTCAACCGGCTCTTCCGGGGTACCCTCGATTCGCCGGATAAGATCGGTTCCCGCCACGATATTGCCCCACTGATCATCACCGCCAATCTGAAGGCGGCATCCCCGGGTCTGGTAGAGCTTGAGATAGTCATAACTCTGCAAGAGCTGGTAGTTGAACTCTATGAAAGAGAGCCCCGTTTCCATCCGGAGCTTGTAGGCCTCGAAGGTCAGCATCCGGTTGACCGAAAAATGACGGCCTATTTCCCGCAGAAATTCAATGTAGTTCAGATCGGCAAGCCACTCCGCGTTGTGGACCATTTCAAAGCCGGGGTCGGCGGCTGATCCGCCCTTACCGCCACCGCCGTTACCGCCACCACCGTTACCGCCGCCGCCAAGACCACGAACGGCGAGAAACGAGGCGATCTGTTTCTTCATGGAGGCGGCGTTTCGGTTGATCTCTTCGATTGTGATCATCCTGCGCATTTCGGTCTTCCCCGAAGGGTCGCCGATGCGGGCGGTGCCGTCACCGACTATGACGATTCCCCGGTGCCCAAACTCCACAAGGTGAGCCAGAGCGTAGACGGGAACCAGATGGCCTACGTGCAGACTTGGTCCGGTGGGATCAACTCCGACGTAGAAGGTCAGCCGTTCGGTATCCAGTCGTTCTTTCAGACGCTCTTCATCGGTGCACTGTGCAAAAAAACCGCGTTCTTTCAGCCGTTCCAGAGCGCCCGGGTTGTGAGGCCGCTGGGCCCCTCGTTGTGAACGCCCCGCCTCTTCCGATCGTCCCGCCGTCATCCCGGTTACACTGCGCCCGGTTACACTGCGCCTGGTTGCACTGCTGTCGGTTATATCACTGTGGTTCACATCCCTACCCTCTTGTACTCTCTAATTGCCTGACGCAGTCGCGGAACAAGGTCATCTACTGAAACCCGGATCTGTTCCATCGAATCCCGAAACCGGAGCGTCACCGTGTTGTCCGACATAGTGTCGTAGTCAACGGTAATTCCATAGGGTGTTCCAATCTCGTCCTGCCGCCGGTATCGCCGACCGATCGCGCCGGACTGGTCGTAAAAGGTGGTGAAATCGTCCCGTAGAGATGTTTCAATTTCCCGGGCCTTTTCGGCCAACCCGTCTTTCTTGACAAGCGGGAAAACACCGACCTGAATAGGAGCAACTTTGGGGTGAAACCGCAGTACCGTCCGTACGTCGTTATCACCGATTTTTTCCTCTTCATAGGCGTCACAGAGAACCATCAGGACGTTTCGGGTAAGACCTGCCGAGGTTTCCACGATATAGGGGATAAACCGTTCCTTCGTCTCTTCTTCCAGATAGGTGATTTCCTTACCCGAGAACTCACTGTGCCGAGCGAGGTCATAATCGGTGCGGTTGTGAATACCCTCAAGTTCCTGCCAGCCGAAAGGGAACTCATACTGAATGTCGTAGGCTTGCTTGGCGTAGTGGGCCAGCTCATCGGGGCCGTGCTCTTCGAAACGCAGGCGGTCGGTCTGAATCCCCAATTTGCCGTAGAACTTCATCCGCTCGGCCTTCCAGAACTCAAACCAGCGGTCGTCTTCCCCCGGTTTTACGAAGTACTGCATTTCCATCTGTTCAAACTCTACCGTTCGGAAAATAAAGTTCTTGGTGACGATCTCGTTTCGGAACGCCTTTCCTACCTGGGCGATACCAAATGGTATTTTTACCCGAGAGGTCTGAACAACGTTCTTGAAGTTCACGTAGATCCCCTGAGCCGTTTCGGGACGCAGATAGACTTTGCTGCCCGAATCGGTTGCGGCACCAAGATGGGTTTCGAACATCAGATTGAACTGACGCGGTTCAGACAGAGGGTTCCCCTTGGGACTCGTCTTCGTCTCTCGCTCCTCTTCGGTAAGGTGGTCCCAGCGGTACCGTTCATTGGTCACCGTGTCTTCCACCATCAAGTCCGAGAAGTTATCCACGTGGCCCGACGCTTTCCACACGGTGGGATGCATCAGGATAGCCGCATCCAGCCCGACGATATTGTCATGAAGCTGGGTCATCTCTTTCCACCAGAAACGCTGTATGTTGCTTTTCAGTTCGACTCCGAGGGGCCCGTAGTCCCAGGCCGATGCCAGCCCACCGTAGATCTCGGAAGAAGGGAAGATAAAACCCCGCCGTTTTGAAAGACTGACGATCTTTTCCATGGTTTTCGGATCAACGCTCATATACCTGTTCTCCTGTTAGTGATTTCTCTTTTGAACTGCGCTCCGGTGTTACACCGCAGCTTCCAGGGTCCGGCGGGCTCCGCCGATTCTCCGCAGCGTCTCATCAAGGCCGAGTACCCTGATTGACCCCACCAGAGGAGGTGACACCCTGCTTCCGGTGATTGCGACTCGCAGGGGCATCATAAGATTTCCCAATTTCGTCCCGGCTTCGTCGGCAGCTTCCCTGAACGCCGTGTCCAGTACTTCTTCCGTTTCCAGATCACCATCGTCGGGTATGCCGTGACGCTTCAACACCTCGGTCGCCGCATCAAGCCACTGCAATGCATCGGTGGATGTCGCTTTTTTCGGAATCAGATCATCCAAATCCCAGGTGTTCACCTCTTCATAGACAAAGCGTAACAACGGCACCACGTCGGAAAGTACTTTCATGCGTTCCCGAATCAGCGGCAGCAGCGATCGCAGCCGACCTATCTCGGTTTCACCATAACCGCTTCCGCCGCTGCCCTGAATCCACCCTTCCTGCTGCATATAGGGTATCAGAAGGGCCAGCAATCGTTCGTCCGGGCAGTTGCGGATGTACTGTCCGTTGTACCAGTCCAGCTTTTTGTAATCAAAGACCGCCGGGGCCTTGTTGATCTTTTCTATCGCAAAGAGCTCCTCCAGCTCGTTCCGGGAAAAGAACTCCCGGGTATCGTCGAAGGCCCAGCCAAGCATGGTGACATAGTTGACCAACGCTTCCGGAAGGTACCCCTGTTTGCGAAATTCGATAACGCTCGTCGCACCGTGGCGTTTGGAGAGTTTGCCGCCGTCCTTACCCATAACCATGGGCAGATGGGCAAACTGCGGGGGCTCCCACCCAAAGGCGTGGTACAACAGTATGTGTATAGGCGTAGAGGGAATCCACTCCTGAGCCCGCATGACGTGACTTATTTCCATAAGGTGGTCGTCAATAACGTTGGCGAGGTGGTACGTGGGAAAACCGTCGGATTTAAGCAATACCGGGTCCGCCGGAATGTCCTTGTTCTTGCGCTTTATCCTGCCAAGCACCAGATCATCGAACTCCGTTGTTCCTTCCTGAGGAACCAGCAGACGGACAACCGGCGTAACGCCGGCCGCTTTTTGTTTTTCTATCTCTTCAGTCGACATGGAACGACCTTCAAAGTTGTAGCCGCCCCACCCTTTGTTGCGCGTCTCTTTGTCGCCATCGTCTTTACCGGCGCCGTTATCGGCCTCGCCTTCTGCAACAGAACTGTAGTCCCAGTAGGCTTTTCCGGCCTCCACGAGCCGTTTGGCGTACTCCCGGTAGGTGTCGACTCGCTGGGACTGTACGTACGGCCCCTTTGGGCCACCGGCAGCGGGACTTTCGTCGGCCGTTATTCCCAACCACTCAAAGGTGTCGTAGATATCCTGAAGGGCATCCGGGTGAAACCGCGTCTGATCGGTATCCTCAACCCGCAGAATAAATGAGCCCCCCCGGGATCGAGCGAAGAAGTAGTTGAAAAGGGCGGTCCGTATACCGCCGATGTGCTGCATTCCCGTCGGCGACGGGGCGTATCGTACTCGTATTTCTTGTCCCATAGATTGTAGAAGGATTATACAGAGCCCACGGTGATGACTTCAAGTTGGTTGCCCGGCATCCCCTCCGGACACAGAACGCGGGACGCGGAAATGTCAACTCTGACGGTAATTTGTCAAAAAATCACCGATATCGTGAACGGCCTTGCGCAGCTCCTTACAGTTCGGTAGAAAAACAATTCGAAAGTGGTCCGGTTCGACCCAGTTGAACCCGGTACCCTGCACAAGAAGAATACGTTTTTCCACCAGAAGGTCATAGACAAATTTCCGATCATCGGTGATGTTGAACCGTTTCACGTCTATTTTCGGAAAGAGGTACAGTGCGCCCTTCGGCTTGACGGCACTCAGACCGGGAATGTCGTTGATCAACTCCCACGCCGTATCCCGCTGTTCTCTCAACCGCCCCCCGGGAAGAACTAGGTCCTGTATGCTCTGATATCCCCCAAGAGCGGCCTGTATGGCGAACTGGGCGGGAGCGTTACTGCAGAGGCGCATATTGGAAAGCATATCCAGACCTTCCCGATACCCTTTCATCATGGACAGACGTCCACTGAGAACCATCCAACCCGCCCGGAACCCGGCGGCACGATACGCCTTAGAAAGACCGTTAAATGTGATACAGGGAATCTCCCGGCAGTAGGTGGCGATAGAAACGTGCTCGTTGTCGTCGTACAGAATCTTGTCGTAAATTTCGTCTGCAAAGACGATAAGACCATGCTCCGCCGCCAGACTGTGCATTTCTTCGATGATTTCCCGGGGATATACCGCACCGGTGGGGTTGTTGGGGTTGATTACGACAAGACCTTTGGTCCGGTCGGTCACCTTGCTCCGGATGTCCGCCACATCGGGGTTCCAGTCCGATTCTTCGTCACAGATGTAGTGCACCGGTTTACCACCGGCCAGATATACAGCCGCCGTCCAGAGGGGATAGTCCGGAGACGGTACAAGAACTTCGTCACCACTGTCTAAAAGCCCCTGCATGCTTATCATGATGAGCTCACTTACACCGTTTCCGATGTAGATGTCCTCAGTCTGCACATCCAACAGGCCCCGGGCCTGGTAGTGCTGCATCACCGCCTTACGGGCGGCAAAAATACCCTTACTGTCAACGTATCCCTGGGCTTCCCGGAGATTTACAATGACGTCGTGGAACAACTCGTCCGGGGCGTCGAAGCCGAAGGACGCCGGATTTCCGATGTTGAGCTTGGTTATCTTGAACCCTTCGTCTTCAAGGCGCTGGGCCTCATCAAGAACGGGCCCGCGGATGTCATAACACACGTCGGCAAGTTTCACCGACTTGGAGTACACTCTGTCCTTCATCTGTCGTTCTCCTTGTAGAGCCATTCAGTCACATCCAGTAACAGCTTACTGAGAATAAGTACATACAACTCGCTCCGCTGTTTTTCAACCGTCTTTTCCCATTCCTTCCGGCTGATCCGTCCCGT
This sequence comes from Alkalispirochaeta sp., assembly GCA_041677905.1. Classification (GTDB taxonomy): domain Bacteria; phylum Spirochaetota; class Spirochaetia; order DSM-27196; family Alkalispirochaetaceae; genus Alkalispirochaeta. The sequence goes on from JBAYPC010000019.1 coordinate 13,660, forward strand.
AATCGAACTGCGGTATTGGTGAATACGAGTGGAAAGTTTATCGTCCTGGTCGGCGTACGCCTCAAGGAGGTACCCGCTTAACGCCTGAACAACCACATCTTTCCCATTTTCACAGAGGCTCTCCAGTGTTTCTTGAGCTTCTTCGGAACGCTGCTGCAGCATCAGGCCAAAGGCGTAACTCCAGCGAACCCAGTCGCCGGCAGTCCCCTTCACTGAATGTACAAATGGACCGTAGTATTCGACGATTTTGGTACCATCATTTGAAAGAAAATGGGGGATTCCCAGGACAAGGGCGTACCGGGGGAGCAATTGTGGTTTGTGGTCCCGAATTTCCTGCTCGAGAAGACCAATTCGCTCACTCAAAGAACGGATAATGTAGGCATTCACCAGAATACGTATGTTTCCTGCAGTAAAACGGTGCTTTTCCAGTACCCGCTTTTCCAGTACTGAGATCACGGCATCCCAGTCTTCCCGTTCGAGAGCGGTGAACAACCGGTAGTTGAGCCCGAAAAAAAGATTGAGAACGGCGAAA
>JBAYPC010000020.1:0-13676 GCA_041677905.1 Alkalispirochaeta sp.
CCCAGGGTGGAGGTGTCACGGTCGGCGTCGGACTTTGTTGCGCTGTTGCGGGATACGTTTCTTGCCGTTTTGGCGCCGGTGTTTGTGATAAGCGGTGTGGTCTTTGGGTTTGTTACTCTGGTCGAGGTTGCGGCGCTTTCCAATGTCTACATTCTGTTCTTGAGTCTGGTGGTGTACCGGACGATGAAGATTCGGGATATTTTTCCGGTGTTTCGGCAGACTGCGGTATTCTCAGCTTCTATTATGGCGATTTTTGCGGTTGTCGGGCTGTACCAGTACGTGGTGGCTTCTGAGCAGCTGGGTGACAAGATGCTGGATCTGGTGATGGGGCTGAATCTGGGTCGGAACGGGTTTTTGATTTTTACGACGGTCTTTTTTCTCTTGATGGGCTGTATTCTGGACGCTATTCCGGTGATGTTGATCTTTTTTCCGGTCCTGCTGCCGATCGCCATAACGCTGGGCATCGATCCGACCCATTTTGGTGTTATTACGGTTCTTAATCTCATGATCGGGTTGTTGACGCCGCCGATTGGTGCGCTCTTGTTTGTACAGACCAAGATTTCCGGTATGGAGTTTGGTGATCTGGTGCGCGCGTTGTGGCCGTATACGATGGCGCTGTTTGGGGTGTTGATTCTCATTACCTGGGTACCGGAGTTGGTGTTGTGGGTGCCGAACCTGCTCTTCTGAGGGTGTGGGGCTGAGTGTCTGCGGTGTGGAGGAACGTGATGGAGGAACGTGATGCGGCGGGTTCTTGATGGTCTTGAAATGGCGTTGGGTGTCTTGACCGGGGTACTTTTCAGCGCTGTCTTTGTTCTGACTCTCACCAACATTGTGAGTCGTAATCTGGGTGGAGTGGCCATCAGATGGGTTCCCGGAATGATACGGATGACCTTTATCTGGTCGGTCCTTCTGGCGGCGGTGATTTTGTATCGTCGGGACGACCACCTGATGGTGGACTTTTTTATCCGGAAAATGAGTGTACCCGTGCGGCGGATTGTCCAGATGAGTATGGATATTCTGACGGTACCGTTTTTTACGCTGGTGGTCATTCACGGGGTGCGAATCAGCCGGGTTAGGATGAAGATATCCTACGAGACGTGGAAATTTCCGACGGGATACGCCTATCTTGCCCTGCCCGTTGCGGCGGCCCTGATGCTTGTTATCAATATCGAACGGCTGAAAGAAACGATTACTTCAAGACAGATCACTTCAAGACAACAGAGAGGAATGTAACGATGCATGACCATTTTCAACAGTACAGTGGTGCTGTTCTGGAAGCGTACGAAAAAATCATGGGTGAGCGGCCCGCAATTGAGGCGGCGGCGCGGCCGATAGCCAAAGCAATTTCTGAAGATAAAATTGTCCATGTGATCGGTCCCGGGGGGCACTCCAATATGGCGGCAGAGGAAGTGCTGTGGCGGGCCGGAGGACTTGCGGCGATTAACCCTATTCTGGACGCCGGGACAAATCTCATCCATGGGGCAAAGCGTTCCAACTTTGTAGAACGGACGCCGGGGTACGCCCAAAGTGTACTGAAGGCGTATCGGGTGGGGCGGAAACCGGGGGAGGTCATCGTTATTGTGAACGCCTACGGCATTAACGCAATGGTCATAGATACGGCCGTTTTTGCCCGTGAACTGGGGATGACCACAGTTGGTATTACCTCCCGGGATTTCGCGGATCGTCTGGCCGGGGATCACCCGTCCCGCCACCCCAGCGGGAAAAACCTGTACCAGGAGGTTGATCACTTTATCGACTGTCATCTTCCCTATGGTGATGCGGTGGTTGAAATTGAAGGGTCGCCTCAGAAAACGGGTCCAACTGCTACGCTGGTGAATGTTTTTGCGATCAACCTGTTGATGGTTGAGGTGGTGAAGCAGTTGGTAGATATGGGGGTAGAGCCTCCGCTCTGGATGAGCGCCAACCTTCCCGGCGGCGATGAGGCAAACCGGAAACATGAAGAACGGTATATTCCGCGGATTCGGCATTTGGGATGATGGAGATGGAGAAACCGGAATCAACGGAATCGGGTCTGTGCCGACAGTCCCTTCAGGCGGGAAAAACCAGGGTTTGTGTGACTGAGAACGAGACCGCTATGGGGCAGGCGGCTCAGGGGGTGGTTCGGGACCGGGCCAAGAAGGCGTCCGATGAGGGGAAACACGTTGTGTTCTGGGTCATGGCCGCCCCAAGTGGTTTTGCCTGGTACGATGCGTTTATCCGGGACTGTGAGCAGGACGCAGAGTTTGCCGAAATTGTGGGCAGGTCGGAGTTTTTTCAGTTTGATGACTATCCGATTGCCCGGAACGACAGGCGGTTTCCGGTGACTTTCCGGAACCTTCTGGAACGGCGACTGTACGGGAGGTTGGGGACGGCTGCTCCGTCTGCTGATCACATCCATCGTCTGGAACTGGACGGCACCGCCGCAGATGATGTACTGCTTCGGCGATACGGGGAATCCCTGCTTCGACTCCTGGACGATCCTGGTGTCCACGTTATTGAGGTCAAAGGTATAGGGATGGACGGTCATTGGGGATTTCACGGTCGGGAGACGCCGCTGGATCATCCTGCGGAGATGCTCTGGGTACCGATCAACCGGCAGAATCGAATTCAGCAGACGGTTGACTGGCCGGAGTACTTTCCCGACGTGGAGGCTGTACCCGATTCAGCTGCGACGGCTGCGGTTGGAATGTTTCTGAAGGCCCAGACGATAGTAGACCTGGTGCCGCAGCGGTCAAAGCTCTTTTCGGTTCTGGCGGCGTACGGTACCGATGAGGTTCTTGGGGATATTCCGTCCAGTGCCTTGAAGGGTCACAACGACTCCCACTCCTTTCTGACTGAAGCTGCCGCTGAAGCGCTGGTTGAGTTCCGCAGTAAGGGCAGCCTGAGCGCAGCAACGCGCGAGGCCCTGGATGGAATCTGGAAGGACGATGGGGAGTCCCGGGAGTGGGCGCGATCGGTGCTGGAGAAGGGCAGAATGGTTGTCCCCTGAAGAGAGTCGGTTTTGAGCAGTGGCGCGACCTGACGGTAGCCGACGAGGATCGGATGTATGGCTCTGGCGATTGACACCAATATTTTTGTCTATGCCCTGAACACGGATAGAATGTCGACGACTTTTCCGACCTTGGTCTGTTTCGTGTGTTTGATCCGCTCATAACTGGGTAATACCTCAAAATATATACCCCGTGAATTTAGGGCACAAAGAAAAAACTCCCTTTAATAGTGACGAAATACTGGAAATGCGTGAAAAAAACTGCATAACTCCATAGTGTTTCGGCGGTATAGTGATTTTTCAGAGAAAAAATTACATCGTTACACGAATTACTGTTGACGATGTTTTTGTCGCTGTATAACGTATACTATTGAAAAGGGGTTTAACTATGAACAAAAATTTAATGCGGAGTTTTGTACTTGTCGGTACATTGTTTATGCTGGTTGCCGGATTTGCGATGGCGGCCGGGCAGGGCGAGTCCGGTGAGGACACCACAACGGTTGTCTTTGCCGACGCTTCCTGGGACAGTATTCTGGTACATAACCGGATCGTCGCTTTTATTCTCGAGAACGGATACGGCGGTTATAAGGCGGAGTCTATTCCGGGAGATACCATTCCGCTCTTTAACGGTCTGGCGAAGGGTGACATCGATGTGAACATGGAGTCCTGGCACTCCAACTTCCCTGAGGCGTATGCCGAGGAGAAAGAAAAAGGGACATTTGTCAATCTGGGTGAAAATTTGCCTGACGGGCCGCAGGGCTGGTGGGTACCGCGGTACATGATTGAGGGCGATCCTGCCCGTGGTATTGAGGCCATGGCACCGGACCTTGAGTCCATTGACGATCTTCTGAAGTACTCTCATCTCTTTCCGGATCCGGAAAACCCCGGTAAGGGGCGTATTCTGGTCGGCCCTCCCGGTTGGGCTGTAACGGAAGCAAGTCAAGAGATGATGGAGGAGCACGGTCTGTACGAGAAGTACACGGCATTTCTTCCGGGGTCCGGAGCGGCTCTTGCGGCATCCATGAAGGGCGCCTATGATGCCGGTGAGCCTTGGGTCGGGTACTACTGGGAACCGACGGCGATTATGTACAAACTTGACATGGTACGCCTGAAAGGTACGGAGTTTCCTGTAGCTGATGTCGATATCCTCATGAACGCAGAAAGTGCTGAGAAAATGCCGGAGGTACGGGAGTTTCTCTCCAGGTACAGTACCAGCGTTGCCATGAACAACGAGTTTCTCAACGTCCTTGATACGGAGGTGGAGAGTGCTGAAGAGGCTGCCGTGTGGTTTCTGAAAAATCGGGAGGACGTGTGGACCGAGTGGGTTTCTGAAGAGATCGCCGCCAACGTGCGCGCGGCGCTGCAATAAGGAGCCCGGTAGTGTCAGACCCATTAGATAACGGTCCATCAGATAGTACATCAAGTGATCCGGACAACACGATCGCCGCCGCAGCCTCATCTGAGGCGGGCGGCGATCTTGCTATATCGGTACGGAATCTCTGGAAGATTTTTGGCCGCAATCCCGAGCGTGTCCTGAAATCTGACCTCAGAGATCTTTCAAAGGCGGATCTCCAGGCTCGGACTGGTAACATCGTAGGTTTAAGGGATGTGAGTTTTGGGGTGCGTCCGGGTGAGCTTTTTGTGCTTATGGGCCTTTCCGGAAGCGGGAAGTCTACCCTGATCAGGACGTTGATCCGTCTTATCGAGCCTACTTCCGGTTCGCTCTGGGTGGGCGGCAGTGATCTGTCGGCCATGGATACTCGGGAACTTCTTGAGTTTCGCCGGAAGTCGATCAGCATGGTCTTCCAGAATTACGGGCTTCTACCCCACCAGACGGTGCTTCAGAACGCCGCCTACGGTCTTAAACTGCGGGGTGATGAGCGGGAGGCGCGGGAGGAACGTGCGATATCTGCTCTTTCGAAGGTTGGTCTGACCGGCTGGGAGGGCTATTACCCTGATTCGCTTTCGGGGGGTATGCAGCAGCGGGTAGGGCTTGCCCGGGCGCTTGCCACGGACCCGGATTTTCTCCTGATGGACGAACCGTTCAGTGGGCTGGATCCGCTCATTCGCCGTGAGCTGCAGGATGAGTTTATCGATCTTCAGGACCAGCTTGGCAAGACGATAGTCTTTGTGACCCATGATCTCCACGAGGCGCTCAAACTGGGTGACCGGATTGCAATTATGCGGGACGGGGAGATTGTGCAAATAGCGGAGCCGGAAGAGATTCTCAGCAATCCCCATGACGACTACGTTCGTGCGTTTACCCAGGATGCTTCGGCGGCGAGGGTGTTCAGTGCGGCTACAGTTATGGACGACCCGGAAGTACTGCTTTACCGATGGCAGGGGCCCCGGGCGGCGCAGGTGGCGCTGGAACACTCGAAGCGGGAGTGGGCGTTTATGGTGGACAAGAAGCACCACTACCTGGGTATTTGTACTCGGGATCTGGTGGACACGCTGATAAAGAAGAAGGAAAAGGTGATAGATACGGCGGACCTCATCCGGCCTGAGCCGGTGGCGCCGACTGTGATTATAGAGGACCTTTTTGGTCTGGTCAGTGCCGAGAGCTACCCCCTTCCGGTAACTGATGAAGGGGGCACTCTTCTTGGGGTGATCAGACCGCGGGCCATTATAGAAACGCTGTACAATCCCACCGAGGAGGAAGAAGATGTTTGATTTTCCCGAATGGCTGCGGATACCTCTCGCCTCCTGGGTGGACATTATGATGGACTGGGTGATCGCAAATCTGGGTGGCTTTTTCGACTGGATCGGAGGGGTTGGGTTGCAGATATTGATTAACGTTGAACGTATTCTGGTCTTTATTCCATGGTTTGTCCTTGTTCTGATTGTGGGTTGGGCGGCGTGGAAACTGCTTGGAAAGTGGACCGCCGCACTCACGATGATGCTGATGCTCGTTGCTATTGGGGCGTTCGACTACTGGGAGGAGGCGATGACAACTCTCTCCGTCGTGATTGTGTCTGTGGCGGTCTCTATCATCATTGGAATCCCGACGGGTATTCTCATGGCGTGGTACGATCCGTTCAAGAGGATACTGACTCCTATTCTCGACGCTATGCAGACGATGCCTTCTTTCGTCTATCTCATTCCCGCTTTGATGCTCTTTGGTCTTGGCCGGGTACCTGCCACGTTTGCGACGCTCATCTATGCAATTCCGCCGGTGATTCGGCTTACGGATATCGGGATACGCGAGGTTCCTGTGACAACGATAGAGGCGGCTCGTGCGTTTGGCGCAAGTCGGTGGAATCTGTTGTTTGATGTACAGCTTCCGCTGGCCCGGCCATCAATTATGGTGGGTGTTAATCAGACGACGATGATGGCTCTCGCTATGGTGGTCATCGGCTCGATGATCGGAAATCGCGGTCTTGGTATGGAGGTTCTGCTCTCGATCAACCGGGTTGATATCGGCAAGGGGTTTGAGGCGGGGCTGGCAATTGTCTTCATGGCTATAATCATCGATCGGATTACCAACGCTCTGGCCCGCTCTCGACGGCAGAACGCGGCGCTTCAGCAGGAACAGGCGGGGTCCGGTACCGGCGGAGACGAGGCGACTTCGGCTGCGGCTGTGTAGTTAGATTCCGGTTTCTCTGTTGTAAAGTGGTGCGGGACGGTACAATGCGCTCATGAAGCCGACCCGGACGGAAGATCTCCGTCAAGAAAAGACGTTTACCATTCTCAATCTCTTTATGGAACGAGGGGAGTGGACTCGTCGGGAGCTGCAGGACGCGACAAGAATAAGTTACGGAACAATTGCCATTGTTCTGGGAGGTCTGAAGCGGGCCGGTATTATTGAGTTGGAAAGTCTGGACGAGTCGAACGGGGGCCGTCGGGCCGGTCGGTATCGACTGGTAGCCCGTTACGGTCTCTTTGCTCAGATTGAAGTGCGGACCGAAGGGTTTGCCTGGTCTGTCCGGGATATTTCTGGAAGCGAGCTTGCCGGTGGCGAAATCTCTGATGATGAGGAACGGTCGATTAACGTCTGTCTGGAAACGACGGTAACTACGATCATGGAGATTATTGAGCGGACTGGTGGAGATGACGAGAGCACAGACAGAAAGAAGCTGTTGGGTATCGGGGTCTCTCTACCGGGTCACTACCAGCATAAAAGTGATCTGGTGCTCGTTCCATCTACGCCGAGAATTGGTGAAATCCGGGTGATGGCGACGATTCGACGTCACTTTGCGGGACCCGTATCGGTTGAGTCCGACGTGAACGCGGCGGCTCTGTACGATCTGGAACGGGTTATCGGTGTCCGAGCGGTGAATGGTACGATTTTATACCTGACGGTGACGTCCGACGGCGTGGGATCGACGTTATTGCTGGACGGGGGTATTCACTACGGTGCTAACGGCCATGCCGGTGAGGTTCATATGCTGCCGGTGCGTACAGCCAACGGGTATAGTACATTGGGTGAGGTTATTGACCCTGATGTTTCGGTGCTTCGAGTTGGCGGGGCTATCGGTCGAGAACCGTCGTTTCACCAATTTCGGGAGATGATCAGCACGGGGCATTCGGCCACGGAAGCGCTGTACCCGGATATCGTGGAGGCCTTTACCCAGGCGGTGTTTCTACTGGACAATGTACTGGATCCGGACTGTATTGTTATTGCCGGGGTGTACTGTCGTTACGGTCCCCGCTTGGCTCGGGATGTAGCTCGTGGGTTGGCGGGAACGGCGGTGGCGATGGAAAAGGTACCGGTGCTACAGTCCGACGGCAGTGACGGGCTGGTCCGGGCCGGCTTATGGCGGCTGCAGGCCCGGGATTGGGCTCGATCAGTCAGGCTTTAGGGCGCCGGCGGATTTTCCTGTAGGGTATCGCCGCGGTAGGTGACCCGGTTTTCCCCTGTCGTGACGTGGACCGTGGCGACGCTGTCTTCTACTTCATTGACGCCTTTTATGTAGGACGATGTGATGGTGTCGCCCTGGATTCGCAGGGCGCCGCACACTTTTCCACCGGCCGTTATTTCTATCTTTGTTGTATCCACGCTGATTGTCTGTTGAGTTGATCCGTCATATCCAAAAAAGAAAATTATCGTGTCCTTTGCGCTACTTAGGTTTGCTTGGTTTTCGGCTATATCAAATACGAATGCCCGGGAGCCGGGGGTGACGGTCGCCCGGGGTGTGACGTTGTACCGACGGAGGACGGCGAGGATTTCCTCGACGGTTGGGGGAAGAGGTACAAACTGGTCCGGAAAGTTTTTCTGGGTATCTATAAGAACTGTGCACGGGGTGTCGTCCCAGTCTCGGTCGGGGAGTACGCCCAGGTAGTAAAGGGTTCCCCCGCTGGTTGTGTAGTGAGCAAGTGATTTCTGGGTTGATCTATCCATCCAGTGCCAGAGTTTTACCGCCAGGGCGGGATGGGTTTCTGGGGAAATTGGGTTGTCGGACCCGACAGACCCAGCAGGATCGGTGGGATCAGTAGGATCGACGAGGCCTTCCATGCCGGTCCATGCGGGAACATACCCGTATTCCTGGAGGGCATTGCTCAGTTCTTCCAGTCCATCGGTACCCTGGAAGGGGTTTGGGTGGTCTTCCGGCCACGTATCGATCCATGACGAGACGGCGGCATATTGTGGGTATACCGCAAATGATATGTCATGGTGGCGTCTGGCTTGGGTGAGGTCGTCGCCGTTCGTGGTAAGCCACCGGTTGAGTTGGTTCATGGCGGTGTACATCGGCGTGAGTTGTCCATCCGGACCTATGGGCGCGTCCGAGGGAAAGGCGTCGTTCTGGAGTTTTGTGATTCGGTCAAGTGAGGTGTCCCAATGGATATGACTGACCGCACAAAAAACGACGTATCCAGTAGCCCCGCCTGCTATTGAGACCAGGCTTTGGAAGACCGGTACAAATGGCGCCCGGGAATAGGGGTGGTAGAGAGTGGCAAAACCCCAGTTTTCCTCCATGTTGACGCCCCGTGACCTGGTGGCCGTGTTGATGTACCTGCTAAACACCGTGTTGGGTACTACGGGGTTGGTGATATCTACCGTTTTGGGGTCGCTGATGTTGTAGGGAGTGACGCCGAGCCAGCTGATGAATCCGTAGTGATAGATTTCCCGGTCCGCTTCTATCGGGTTGTGGGCAAACCACCACTCTGCGTAGCGTCGGTTAAGGGGCTCAAAGAGGTTGTCCGGGCCATGAAAGGTCAAAGCGTCCCGGTCAGGTACATTTTCCTCTATTGGGGGGGTGACACCGGCGTGATTGGAGAGATAGGGCAAATCTACGTTCAAGGCGTCACGGTAGCGACGATAAGTCTCGGTCCGAATCCACGACTGGTAGCGGCCCCAGGAAATGAGTGGTTGGGCCTCGGTGAGGGTTATTGGACCCGACAGAGGTGTCCGGGGAGGATTTTTCGGCAATTGTAGCGGGGGAGGCGCGACATGGCATTGTCGCGACGATGTTTCGTAACCTGCTGTCCAGGGTGGTGCATTAGAGAGACAGTAGAGGGTTTCGTCGTTGACCTGGATTCCGATAATCGGCCCGTCTGGATAGACAAAGGGACGGATGACTTCACCGACCGCTGCAAGCCACACATTGGCGGCGGACTCAAACTTTGGATCAAACGGGGCCGGGAGGATGCTGTTGTCGTACTCCCAGATAAGGGAGGTGCCGTCCCATTTCTGCATTGGTTCTATGTCCGGGTTGTACCCTGGGCTGACCGCATCAGGCAGGCCGCCGATGTTAAGCTCGGAATGGACGAATGGGCCGGGTTTGACAATTGCCCAGGCTCTACTGTCGGCCACGAGTTTCAGAAACCCGAGAAGATCGCGCGCCGGCGCGGACGAACCGGTGAAGTCAAAGGACGGGTCGTTGGTGGTAGTTGAGGCGACGGCATGGTGGCGCCAGGGTATATAACAGGTAATGGTATTCACACCGGCGTTGACAATTTGATTGAGACGCTCGGCCCAGTGTTCAGGCAGATCGCGATAGTACTGGTATTCGGCTCCACGGATAAACTTTGGGTTGCCGTCAATAATGAATGTTCCTGCCGCGTAGCGGACTCTATTTCTTTGTTTGGGCATATTGATACTTATTATTAGTCTTAAAATAAGTATTGACAAGTGGGAAATGGTCACGTACCCTGAATTAAGATTCTATAAAAGGGGGAACCGATGAGAAGGTTATGTTATGTCGTTGCAGTTTTGCTGATTGCGACTGGTGTTCTCTTTGCCGGGGGTAAACAGGAAGGCACCGGCGAGCCTGGTGATACCGTCTTGAGGATTGCGTCGGCAATTCAAGGTCCGGAGGAAATCCGGATATACAATGATCTGGTAGCCGAATTTGAAGCTAACCATCCCGGTACTCGAGTGGAATGGGATCGGTCTACTGGTGATGACTACCAGTTTACGGGGCTACCGTCACTGTTGGAAAGCGATACCCCTCCGGACATCTACTTTGAATGGGGCGGAAACAGGGTTGCCGAATGGGCTGCGGACGGGTATGCCCTTGATATCACCGATCTTGCGGATGAACTGCGACCTATAATTAACGAATCAGCGTGGGCCGGTTCTGAGCATGAAGGTGCTACCTATTTGATTCCGGACAACCAGGACATCACGATTATGATGTGGTACAACGTGGACCTGTTTAACCGGTACGGATTAGCCGCTCCCGATACATGGGACGAATTCCTTGCTGTCGGAGAGGTTCTTCTGGAAAATGGTGTAACCCCGATCGTCATGGGAAATGCCGACGCCTGGGTGGCCGGTAACTTTATCGGCGTGTTCCTGTCCCGCTGGGCCGGTGACGACTACACCCATCGTGTACTGAGTCTTGAACCGGGTACTGCCTTGAACAACCCCCGTTTTATCGAGGCGTTGCAGTTTGCCTATGAACTTGGCCGGCGAGGGTTTATCAACTCCGATGTGAATACCCTGGGTTATGAGGACAGTTTTGCCCGTCTATTCAATGAATCGGCGGCTATTTATCCTCTGGGAACGTGGTTTACCGACGAAGTGGTGAACGCCTTTGCAGAAGATCCGGAAAAGGCCAATTTTGATTACTTTGATGTACCGTCCTTTGCCGGAGGAGCTGGAGATCCCGATTCGGTCATGGGGTTGAACACGGGTTGGCTGGTCAACGCAAATACAGAAAACCGAAATCTGGCCTATGATTTTCTCAGGTTGTTGCTGAGTGAGAAATACCAGTCCCGTTTTATCGACATCGGCCGGATTTCAACGAATACAACTGCAATGAACGGAAGTGATGATCCGTACATCAGGCAGGTTGCCCGGACGCTGGACAGTACACCGGTGCTTATTTCGCCGCCTGATACGGGCTACGATCTGGAAATGGCCTCTGCGCTGTACGAAGCTATAGCAAAGGTTATTGAAGGGATTGATCCAGCAACCGCGCTTGCGGAAGCAGAAAACAAGGTCCAATTTCTGCGTTAAGAAAGTGGTTATCGAGATCTGACAACCGAGATCTGTTAAACGAGACGCAACTATGGGTGGGGGCATGATACGACAACGTGGTGGAACAACAGGCTGGCTCTATGCGGTTCCAGCACTCCTGCTTTTTCTTCTGGTTATTGTGATTCCCACCCTTTTTACCGTGACCTTCAGTGTTGCCGACTGGCAGCGGTTCCAACTGAAGGGTATTGGTACCATGAAGCACTACATGCGTCTTCCCCTGGATATCACTCTGGGGAAAGCGTTCCGAAACACATTTCTCTATATGAGCTATACGGTGGTTTTTGAGATTGGAACAGGGCTTTTCCTGGCCGCTATAGCCATTCGGCTCCGACGATCATTGCTGTTCCGCAGTCTTATATTCGCTCCGGTCGTGCTGCCGTCTATCGTCACCGGCGTCCTCTGGCAGCAGGCTTTTGCCATGGAGGCGGGGTTGTTGAACAGGCTGCTAGCTGTTTTTGGCGTTGAGAGTGTCCGGTGGCTTGCACCGCCGCTGACGATCTTTTCCATATCCCTGGTCAGCGGGTGGGTCTGGGCAGGTTTTTTTATGACCATTTTCTATGCCGGACTGGTCAGGATACCTGAGTCTATCAGCGAATCGGCGGTGTTGGACGGGGCGTCACCGATAACAATTTTCTTCAAGATCCAGTTGCCACTGATCCGTAATTTGCTGGTGTTGGCGTTGCTTATTGTAACTACCGGTGCATTCAAGGGGTTTGATCTTTTCAAGGTCATGCTGCGGCGAGACCCCCTGGAATCGGGAGTCGTCTTTCCGACCTACCTGGTTCGTACATTTTTTGAAAACCGTAATATCGGATACGGATCGGCAATTTCCGTCCTGTTGACCGTTGTGGTTCTCATGATCATGGGAATTGTCGCTGTTATTCGTCGCGTTTACGTTGGTGACATGGAGGAGTACTGACGTGGGAGCGACTAAACGAAAAACGGTAGTGATGTGGTCCCGGATTCTGACGGTTCTCATTATGCTGTTTTATGCCCTGCCGATAGTCTGGATGTACCTCTCCGCCATGCGGACTGATCCGGACTTTCTTGCCCGGCCTTTAGGAATACCCAAGGCTCTTAATTTCGAGAACTTTGTGACGGCCTACCGGATGGCCGATATGACCCGCCATTTCCTTGTGTCTATTCTGGTGACCGCAGTTGGGACGATAATTGTGTTGTTTGCCGCTTCCCTGGCTGCATTCAGTTTTTCCCGACTTCGATATCGGGGACGGGACACTCTGTTTGCCCTGTTTTTTCTGGGGCTTATTTTACCGGTACAGAGTTTTATCGTCGGACTGTTTGTCCTGTTTCGGTCGATCGGATGGCTCAACACCATTGCCGCTATGGTCATTCCGACTGCTGGTATGGGTATTCCCATCGCTATTGTCATCATGAAGTACTATTTTGATGCCCTACCGTCGTCACTTGAAGAGAGTGCCTATATCGATGGGGCCGGTACATTTTTGGTGTACCGCGCGATTGTGTTACCCATATCGACGGCCATCATCATGACGGTGGCAATTTTTACGGCCATTAATATCTGGAATGAGTTTCTGATTCCCTTTGTCATGGTCCAAAGCGAACGGATTCGTCCGTTGACCACCAGTCTGTACGTGTTTTCAACCCGTCATTCCGCGCGCATTACCCTGCAGATGGCGGCCCTTTCGATCATCGTGACCCCCATGTTCCTGCTCTATGCGGTCTTTCAGAAGCAGGTACAGCGGGGTATTACTGCCGGCGCACTTAAAGAGTAAGGGGAATCCCATATGAACAGCATACAAATACACACCGAAAGTTCCCTGGATTTACCGGACCTGACAACGTTCAGGACGATTTTATCGGTACAGCCGCACCCGGATGATACGGATATTGCCCTTGGGGCGACCGTTGCGGCCCTGGCCGCGGAAGGGGTTCGGATAATCTACCTTTCGGTGACCGACGACGCCGCAGGGCTACGGTGGGAAAACGCGGGGTTATCCTATCCTGAGCGAGTTGCTTTACGTCGGCAGGAACAGCACCAGGCCGCCGAACTTCTCGGTGTTTCTGCAGTTGAAGAACTCGGTTTATCTGACGCCGGTGGCTGGTCGGAATACGACGCCCGGCAGCGTATCGTAGATGTGATCAGGCGGATTCAGCCTGACCTGGTACTGACCTGCGATCCCTGGCTGGCCTATGAAGCTCACGGTGATCACCGGAAGACGGGGCTGGCCACGGCAGAAGCCGTACTTCTGTGCGAGTTTGAGGCCGTGGGAACGGTGCCGG
>JBAYPC010000021.1:0-13564 GCA_041677905.1 Alkalispirochaeta sp.
AACGGTCCGGTAGTAGCGATCATCCGGGGACGTCGCCTTCCGGCGGCGACTGTGGGACAGGGCCGCAAGAACTACCGGCTCACGGACGGGCAGATACGGTGGAACCCACGGGGTGATTACCGCCCCGTCCGGCCATTCCTGTTCTTCTGAACATTCAGGGCTTTCGGGCTGAAGCACCGTATACAGTTTGAGATCTTCAAAATCAGAAAGCAGTGACAAAACTCCAGATGCAGTTCCCGAGAGCCGGTCGATGCCGCTTCGCGGCAGGATCAGGTGGAACAGGTCGGGCCAACCTCCGGGGCGCCGGGGCAATTCAGGAGCGCCCTCTGCCGTCGGACGAATCATCAGGGTCGAGAGGTCGCTAATGCCGGCCTTCTCACCCCTATGTCCCGGCCTATGTCCCGGCAGCGGCCCAGTACCGATCAGTCTGATTACGCCGGGAGTAACCATCCCTTCAGAGACGGTCCCCCAGCCCGTGCAAGACGTCGTTTCTGTTCGGATCAACCAGGCCAGATCGGCAACAGTACAGCGTAGCGGAGCGTACCGGACATCGGTGGATCCAACCCCAAAGACGTCCTGAAAACCCCATTTCCAGCGATTGGAAATGGCCCAGGTCCGCTCCTTTTCCTTCTCGTCCGCCGTCAGCAGATCAAGAGCCGCGCCGGAGAATCCGGCAGACCACAGCGTCATCTTGCGGTCCACAATTTCGTCTACCACAAAACGGGATAGGTGCCGACGAGTCGCGGCATCGGTTGTACCGAGTACCACCGCCGGCAGGTGCAGGATGATGGGAAGTTCCGGGCGATCCCGACGGATGTCGTGGAGAAGTTCCGACAGAAAGGGTACCGTATCGGGCTCAGTACACGACAAAGAGATCAAAAGTCGGCTTTTATGGCGTTCAGAGGCGATATTCATAACAATTTGAAAAAATCAGTTGATGATTCGTGAAAACATTTGTATCTTCTCCCACGCGCAAGTAAGTGCGCAATTTCGTAATCATACAACACAAATCACACGTATCCAAAGAGGGAGTGTTATGGCAAAACAACTTAAGTTTGATGAAGACGCGCGGCGGGCGCTATTGCGGGGAGTAGAGCAGCTATCCCGTGCAGTTCGGGTGACCCTTGGTCCCAAAGGGCGCAACGTCCTTCTGGACAAGAAATTTGGCGCACCCACCGTTACCAAAGACGGTGTATCCGTGGCAAAAGAGATTGAGTTGGACGATCCCTATGAGAATATGGGTGCCCAGTTACTCAAGGAAGTTGCTACCAGGACCAACGACGTAGCCGGTGACGGAACGACGACCGCTACCGTTTTGGCGCACAGTATTATCCGGGAAGGTCTCAAAAGCGTAGCCGCCGGTATCAGCCCTATGAGTATCAAACGGGGCATTGACCAGGCCGTGGGAATCGCCGTCGACGAGATCGGTAAAGCGGCCAAGACCATTAAGGATCGGAGCGAGATCGCCCAGGTCGCCTCAATTTCGGCCAATAACGACAGACAGATCGGTGATGAAATAGCCGACGCAATGGAAAAGGTCGGAAAAGACGGTGTGATTACCGTTGAAGAATCCAAGACGATGGAAACCACCACGGAGTTTGTGGAAGGCATGCAGTTTGATCGCGGCTATCTGTCGCCCTACTTTGCCACCGACCGTGAGCACATGATTGCCAATCTTGAGAATCCATACATTCTCATTCACGACAAAAAGATTTCGAGCATGAAGGACATGCTTCCGGTACTGGAGAAAGTTGCCCAGGCGGGTAAGCCCATTCTCATCATTGCAGAAGATGTGGAAGGCGAAGCGCTGGCAACGCTGGTTGTCAACAACCTCCGGGGAACACTTAATGCCTGTGCGGTAAAGGCCCCCGGGTTTGGTGATCGCCGAAAGGCCATGCTGGAAGACATCGCCATTCTCACCGGTGGACAGGTCATCAGTGAAGAGCTGGGTCTCAAACTGGAAACGGTGGATATCAGCCAGCTTGGTACCGCCCAGTCGGTGAAGATCGACAAAGAAAACACCACCATCATTGACGGTGCCGGTAAGGCTCAGGACATCAAAGACCGGACTGCACAGATCAAGACACAGATCGAAGAGACGACAAGTGACTACGACCGTGAAAAATTACAGGAACGCCTGGCAAAGTTGGCCGGCGGTGTCGCTGTGATCAACGTCGGTGCAGCAACGGAAGTTGAACTAAAAGAGAAGAAGCACCGCGTCGAAGACGCCCTCAGCGCAACCCGGTCTGCTGTTGAAGAAGGTATTGTACCCGGTGGCGGAACGGTTCTGGTGCAGATTATCAGCGCTCTGGATAAGATTGGCATGACCGGTCTTGAACCGGAGGCAGAAGTCGGTTTCAGGATTGTGAAACGTGCTCTTGAAGAGCCGATGCGGCAGATCGCCATCAACGCCGGAGTGGACGGTTCCATCATTGCGGACCGAGCCAAGAAAGAGAAGAAAGGCGTCGGTTACAACGCCGACACCGGTGAATGGGTAAACATGATGCAGGCAGGTATTATTGATCCTGCAAAGGTTACCCGGTCGGCCCTTCAGAATGCGGCTTCTATTGCCAGTCTCCTGTTGACGACTGAAGCGGCAATTACAGATCTTCCTGAAAAGAACGACGGCCCTGCCGGAGGTGGAATGGAAGGTATGGGCGGCATGGGTGGAATGGGAGGCATGGGCGGCATGATGTAAGCGCCTCCCATTTAACACAACAAGGTGATAGTATGAGGCGGGGCGCAAGTCCCGCCTTTTTGGTTAGTGCGTCTGAT
Source organism: Alkalispirochaeta sp. (assembly GCA_041677905.1). Lineage (GTDB taxonomy): Bacteria > Spirochaetota > Spirochaetia > DSM-27196 > Alkalispirochaetaceae > Alkalispirochaeta. The sequence goes on from JBAYPC010000021.1 coordinate 2,776, forward strand.
AGGGCGCTCTGATATAGAGCAAACCGGATGGAGGAAACCGGAGATGGCCGACGTAAAACGGAGTGATTTTATCTTCACTATTGGATTTCAGGGCGATACGGCCATCGTGAACGGAACTGCGCGGAAGAAGTACGGCAGTATGAATGCGTCCCAACTACTCGAAGAAGGGCTCTTCCGGTTTGCCTTTTGTGCAGCTCTGTATGACGGTGAACTGGAGGAATTTCTGCCGCTCTTCCGGGAGTCAACGGGTATTGATGTCCCTTCGGTAGAGGCGCTTCAACGGATGTACGGTGTATTCAGTACTGCCGATTCGGTATCTAAAGTTGCAGTTATTTCATAGATACCGTCATAAACCATAAACTGTGGCAGAGTGCGTCAATGCGTCAATGGCAACTTGACCCAGTACAGCGTGCATGGTACCGTACCCCACGATTTTTCAAATTTTAAAGGACACATAGATGATGAATATTCTTCAGGAGATGCCGTTCCTCATGGGTTCACCCGCCGGCGGGGCCGGGGCAAGCGGTCCAGCTTCAATCGCACCCACGCTGGTTACGTTTGGACTCGTTTTTGCGATTTTCTATTTTCTGATTATACGACCGCAGAACAAACGTCAAAAAGAGACCAAACAGATGCTCTCAGCACTGAAAAAGGGCGACCGAGTCGTCACTATCGGTGGGATTCGGGGGACCGTATTCTCACTGAAGGAAGACGTCGTTGTTCTCAAGGTCGACGATAATACAAAAATCAAGTTTTCCCGGAGTGCAGTGAGCTCGGTGGTCGATAGCAAGAAGGCGGGCGAATCCAAAGGCGAAATCGCAGAGGCTTCGACCGACGAAGATTCCGGCAAAGACGATTCCGGCAAAAACTGAGTAATCCATCCTCCCATCGGAGTTATTGAATGAGTAAACGACTACGTCTGTTGATCATTCTGGCGCTGGTGGCTTTTGGTGTGACGGCTATATTACCTACTGTCAGGTGGTATTTCTTTGTCCCGGAAGACCAAAAGCTTCTTGCCCAGAGTTCTCGTATCGAAATCCGCGATTGGGCTCGAGGACAGGCCCGGACAGCCCTTGACGACCTTCGCGCGGCCGCTGCAGCCGATGAGCTGCTGCCTGACAAATACACGTTTCTGGTAGAACCTGCCCGGAAGAATTTCGAGATTCTGGATGAGCCCATTCCGGCTCAGTGGAGTGCGGCGGACGTGTTACGGGCGTTTCGCGATCAGAACGAAGCCTTTGGCGCCCTGGAACAGCATTATCGCGGCCAGGTTCTCGCACTAAAGGCGATGAAAGAACGCATCGTTCAGCTTGGTCTGGACCTTTCCGGTGGTATCAGTGTGACCCTGGAAGCAGATCGGGCCAGCCTGGCCGAACGGTTAGGGCAGGAGCCGACATCGACGCAGATGAAAGAGGCGGTTGATCTGGCGGTTGAAATTATCCGAAATCGTATCGACCGTTTTGGTGTTACCGAACCTCAGATTCGGACAACCGACAACAACCAGATACTGATCGAGATTCCCGGTGACAACGATCGTGAGCGGGTAAACTCCTTTCTTCTGGGACGGGGCAGTCTTAATTTCCATATCGTAAACGACGAAGCTACATCACAGCTTATCGACTTGCAGAACCGGAATCCCGGTTGGTCACCCGAGATCGACGGGACCCCCGAGTTCATACCAGCAGGAACAGTGGTGCGTGAATACGTATCCCGGGATGTCTACGGTATTGACGAGCGGGTGCGCTGGATCGCCATCTACGACGACATTGACCAGTACGGACTGGACGGCGCTCATATCCAGGACGCCCAGGTTGCCCGTGACCCGTTGACCAACCAGCCCACCGTCAACTTTGTCCTGGACGGCAAGGGCGCAGATATATTCTCGGGTTTGACCCGGGACAACGTGGGAAGTTCTCTTGCCATCGTTATGGACAACAAAGTCCGGGCGTATGCGCGTATCCAGGAAGAGATTCCCACCGGTCAGGTGCGTATCACCGGTTTCAGTAGCGAAGAGGCGGCCAATATCGCCCTGGTCTTGCGCACAGCAGCGCTGCCGGTTGATTTGGACATAGCGAGCCAGCAGGTGGTAGGTGCCACTTTAGGTGAACGGGCTATCGAAGTGGCACTGCAGTCGGTGGCGCTCGGCTTTATCCTGATCATCGTCTTTATGGTTCTCTACTACAAAGGGGCCGGTTTGATTGCAGACGTGGCTCTGATTCTTAACTTGTTTTTTATAGTGGCCATTCTTTCCGCATTCAACCTGACGCTGACGCTTACCAGTATCGCCGGTATTATTCTGACCGTCGGTATGGCTGTTGACGCCAACGTGATCATCTTTGAGCGGATCAAAGAAGAGTACCGCCTCGGCAAGGGTGCCAGGGCGTCTGTTTCGGCCGGTTTCCAGAAGGCGTTCTGGACGGTCATGGATGCCAACATCACAACGTTTATCGCAGCCATCTTCCTGTCACAGCTCGGTACTGGGCCTATTCAGGGATTTGCCGTTACCCTGGCGGTCGGTATCGTGTCGTCCATGTTCACGGCGCTGGTTGTCACGCGTCTCATCTTTGATTTCAATACAGAGACGTTGAAACGGAACAAACTCAGCATCGCCTGGAGGAAGGCATGAAACGAGTATTCGACTTCATGAAATCTCGGGTGGTAATGCTGGTCATTTCCGCCCTGGTTATTGTTGGTGGAATTGTCGGCACGGTCGTTCAGGGAGGGTTTAACCTCGGAATCGACTTTGAAGCGGGGTTGAACCTCACCGTTGGTGTCGTCGGGAGTGGGAAAGACGTAGATGTGGACGACATCCGTGCTGCGCTTAGCCGGTACGATCGCGCCCAGATTCAGCGTCTTGGTTCCGCTGAGAACAATCAGTTTGTCATACGCGTTCACGACGATGGCACGCTTGACCAGTTTGAACAGGTCGTGACCGAGGAGATTCTCTCTGCCCTGAGGACCGCCTTTGCCCCCGCCGAGATAGATGAGCTTGAGACGTCTTACGTAGGGCCCCGTTTCTCCGAAGATCTGACACGGCAGGCGCTCTTTTTGACGGTATTTGCACTGATGCTGATCCTGGCGTACCTCTGGTTCCGGTTTCGGCTGGGTTACGCTCTGGCGTCAATTACGGCTTTGGTCCATGACGTTGTGATCATGCTAGGCATCATCGGGACGTTCAGGCTGGAGGTCTCAACTGCGTCTATCGCAGCAGTACTGACGATTATCGGGTACTCTCTGAACGACACTATCGTTATCTTTGACCGGATACGGGAAAACGAGGAGCTTCTACGGGACAGCTCGTTCCGTTCGGTGATAAACACGAGTATTACCCAGAGTCTGAGTCGTACTCTGATTACCTCGTTTACAACCTTGCTTGCCGTTACCGCAATTTACGTGTTCAGCACGGGGCAGATTCAACTCTTCGCGTTGAAGCTCATTATCGGCGTGGTGGTCGGTACCTATTCGTCCGTCTTTGTGGCCTCTCCTGTTTTGCTGGCGTGGCAAAATGGCTCTACTGCACGGAAAAAGCGGAAAGACCTGGAGAAGTACCGCAAAGGCGCTACGGTGAAGGACGCCCCGGCAAAGGTCGAGGGCGTGTCCAAAGCGTCTAAAGCACCCAAAGAAGCGGCAGGTCCCAGTCAAGCCGATGTAGAAGCGGAAAAACGGGCCATTGCCCAACAGCGCAGTAAAAAGAAGGGGAAGAAGTCCCGGTAGTACTTTTACCAAAAATGAACATGGAAAACGTAGAAATCAGCGGGATGTTCTGGCGGCGATTTCCCGGGGCCGCCCGTCCTCTTGTCATACTACACGGTCTTTTTGGGTCCGGTGACAACTGGCAGTCCCTCGGTGGTGAGCTTGCATCCGAGCGGGAGGTCCTCATACCGGATCTCCCCAACCACGGCCGCTCCGTTCACGTTGGTGCTCTGACCTTCCCTGAACTGACGCGTATTATGTGGGAATCCTTGGAAGAACTCGAATATGGACATGAAGGTGCGCCGGTAGTCCTGCTGGGCCATTCTATGGGCGGCAAGGTAGCCATGGCGATGGCATTCGATCGGCCCGAGGCGGTGTCCCGTCTGATCGTTGCCGATATTGCGCCTAAACCGTATCCGCCGCGTCATAACGATATCTTTGAAGCGATGGAACGGGTGGCCCGTGAGAAACCGACAAGCAGGAGTGCTGCCGAGGAAATTATGGCCGGTTATATTCCCCAGAAGGGTGTGCGCCTTTTTCTGTTGAAGAGTCTTGTTCGATCATCCGAGGATGACACGTTCCGGTGGCAGCTGGACCTTGCGGGGCTCAGAGAAGGGTACAGCGATATCCTCGGCTGGCCCTACAGCGATGAACGGTACAATGGACCCGCAGCGGTGATCTCCGGTGGTAATTCACCGTATGTGACGACCGACGACAGTGCGGTTATACACAAGTTCCTTCCCCGGGCCGCCCTGGAAGTTATCCCGAATGCCGGTCACTGGCTCCATTCGGAAGAGCGCGACCGGTTCCTGGAACTTGTACGCAGTCACATCGACTAGTGTGTAGTATACTTCCAGACATCGTGGAGTCAGCCTTAGTTTCCGTACGCCCGGGGAAGCCCTATCCCCTTGGTGCCACCCTCACCACCAACGGTACTCATTTTGCCCTTGTCAGCCGCAACGCCACGCGGGTCTGGCTCCAGATTTACGACAGTCCGCAAGCGGCGTTCCCGGCGATGGAATTTGAGTTGAAGCCCGAAGAATACCGAACCGGGGATGTCTGGCACATTGACGTCGGTGGACTCGGCCCAGGAACCCTGTACCTGTTCCGGGTTGACGGTCCGTTTGTCCCGGAAAAGGGGCTGCGCTTCAACCGTAATCGTCCCCTTCTCGATCCGTATGCCCGCGCTCTTACCGGAGATTTCCGTTGGGATCTCAATGGAGCCCTCGCCTACAACGCCGATTCTCCCGACCTGGACCTTTCGTTTCGCTCTGAAGGGGGAGCGGCAACCATGCCAAAGTGTATAGTTGTGGAAGACAACTTCGACTGGCAGGGCGACCGTCCGCTGAACTACCCCCTTCGGGAGTCCATCATCTACGAAGCTCATATTCGCGGTCTCACGAGCCATGGCAGTGCCGAAGTAGAGCATCCGGGAACGTATCGCGGAGCGATCGAGATGATTCCCTATCTCCAGGATCTCGGTATTACCAGCGTGGAGTTCCTGCCGATCCATGAGTTCGATGAGTATGAGGTGCGGCGACACAACCCCCTTACGGGGGAGCGACTGACCAACTACTGGGGGTACAACACCATTGCGTTCTTTGCACCCAAGGGGTCTTACGCCGCCGATGGTGCGCTGGGCGAGCAGGTCAACGAGTTCAAAGAGATGGTCCGGGAGTTTCACAAGGCCGGGATAGAGGTCATTCTGGACGTTGTGTTTAACCACTCCGGTGAAGGAAGTGAACTGGGACCGACGCTGAACTTTCGGGGAATAGACAATACGACCTACTACATGCTTGAGGACAACCCCCGGTACTACCGGAATTTCTCCGGAACGGGAAATACGCTGAACTGCAACAATCCCGTCATGCGAACGCTCATAACCGAAGCTCTTCACTACTGGGTCGTAGATATGCACGTTGACGGGTTCCGTTTTGACCTCGGCAGCATTCTCGGTCGGGATCAAACGGGTAAGCTGCTGGATAATGCACCGATTCTCGAACGTATAGCAGAAGATCCTATCCTAAGGAACACCAAGATAATCGCCGAAGCGTGGGACGCCGGTGGTGCCTATCAGGTAGGGGCGTTTCAGGGACGGTGGGCCGAGTGGAACGACCGGTTCCGTGACGACGTGCGGCGTTACTGGCGGGGAGACCGGAACACCGTTAGTGCCATGGCCACCCGTTTTTCGGGTAGTTCCGATCTCTATCACCGGGAGGGGCGGTCTCCTTTTCACAGCATAAACTTTGTTACCGCCCACGACGGGTTTACTCTACGGGACCTGGTCAGCTACAACCAGAAGCACAACGACGCAAACGGTGAAGATAACCGGGACGGTCATAACAGCAACTTCAGTTTCAACTACGGAGTGGAAGGAGAAACGGGAGATCCCGAGATTCAATCGGTCCGAATTCGGCAGATGAAGAACTTTTTGGCGACACTGATTCTCTCGCTGGGAACACCTATGCTGCTGTCGGGTGATGAATTCGGGCGAACTCAGCGGGGTAACAACAACGCCTATTGCCAGAACAACGAACTGAGCTGGAACGACTACCGGCTGATACGGCGCTATGACGAGATATTCCGGTTTACCCGCATGCTTATCGCCCTGCGTCGAAGGCACCCCGTCTTCACCCGGCCCGGTTTTTACACCGGCGTGGATACCAACCAGAGCACTCGGGCCGATATAGAGTGGCACGGACCGGATGGCCGCCCGTTGGACTGGAACGAGGACCGGTCTTCCTTTGGAGTCTATATCGACGGCACTGAACTTACAGCCGGCGTTGACCGGGCCGATGATGATTTCTTTATCATGTTCAATGCCGGTAAAGACGACGTCTCCTTTGTGCTGCCGGAACCGCCGCCCGGTCTGATCTGGTTAGTGACCGTTGATACGTCGAGCAATGCACCCGGGGATATTCGCGAACCCGGGCATGAAGGGTCTGTCCTCACGCCGGCGTGTATGGACGTTCACGGGCGGTCACTGGTGGTACTGCGCACGTCCCCACTTCCTTGACAGGCACCAACTCCGGTATTATCTCTTTATCGCTCGCGCCGGCTTCGTGTACTCTATTACGAAAATAACTTGTGTACCGTACATCAGAGTGCCGTAAATTACATGCTGCAAAGCGAGTTGTTCTGGAGGTTACCCCATGGCAGAAGCCCTTACACGTGATGAGAAACTCTATCGGATCAGACATACCACCGCCCACGTCATGGCGGAAGCGGTTCTGCAACTGTTCCCTGACGCCAAAATAGCAATTGGTCCGCCTATTGAAAACGGCTTTTACTACGATTTCGATCTTCCCCGGACCCTGAAGCCGGAAGACCTGGAACAGATTGAAGAGAAGATGCGGTCTGTCGTGACGGGGAAACATGAACTTACCCGGGAAGTGGTGGGCAAAAAACGAGCCCGTGAGATTTTTCACGATCAGCCCTTCAAACTTGAGCTGATAGACGATCTGCCCGACGACGTCGAAGTATCCACCTATACGGTCGATACCTTTGTCGACCTCTGTAAGGGCCCCCACGTGGTATCTACCGCCGAAATACATCCCAAGGCTTTCAAATTACTCAAAATAGCCGGTGCATACTGGCGGGGCGATGAAAACCGGCCGATGCTTCAGAGGATCTACGGTACTGCCTGGGATACTCCAAAAGAACTGCGGGAGCACCTGAACTGGCTTGCCGAGGTCGAAAAACGGGACCATCGAAAACTGGGCCGGGAACTCGATCTTTTTTCGACCCATGAGGAAGCGGGACCGGGTCTGATCTACTGGCATCCCAAAGGGTCGCGGATTCGTGTGGCAATTGAAGATTTCTGGAGAGAAGAGCACCGGAAGGGTGGCTACGAGCTTCTCCATACTCCCCACGTCGGCAAGAGCTGGCTCTGGGAGACGTCGGGCCATCTGGGGTTTTATAAGGAAAATATGTACTCCCCTATGGAACTGGACAACGCCGATTACTACGCGAAACCGATGAACTGTCCCTTCCACATCATGATCTACAAGACCGACAAGCGGAGTTACCGTGACCTGCCTCTGCGGTGGGGTGAACTGGGTACGGTCTACCGGTACGAACGCTCAGGCGTCCTCCACGGGCTCCTTCGGGTGCGGGGGTTCACCCAGGACGACGCGCATATCTTCTGTACCCCCGACCAGGTTGAGGATGAGATTTTAGAGGTGCTTCAGTTCTCCATGCGGATGTGGCACGCCTTTGGCTTTGACAAGATCAAGGCGTACCTCTCCACTAAACCGGCCAAGTCTGTTGGAGACGAGGCAGACTGGGACCGTGCCAAGGTGAGTCTCCAGAAAGCGCTTGAAGCGGAGGGGATGGACTATGAAGTGGACGAAGGGGGAGGCGCTTTTTACGGTCCCAAGATCGACTTGAAAGTCCAGGATGCGCTGGGTCGGGAGTGGCAGATGACGACGATTCAGTTCGACTTCAACATGCCGGAGCGTTTCGGCATGACCTTTGTGGATAAAGACGGTAAAGAAAAACGTCCCTATATGGTGCACCGTGCCCTTCTGGGCTCACTGGAACGGTTTTTCGGCGTTCTGATCGAGCATTACGGCGGTGCATTTCCGGTATGGATCGCACCGGTTCAGGGCGTTGTAGTGCCTGTCGCTCCGGCGTTCAACGACTACGCCGGGAAGGTTGCCAAAGAACTTTTCGATGGGGGGTACCGGGTTGAGGCCGATCTGTCGGACAGCCGGATGAACGCCAAGATACGGACGGCTCAGAACCAGAAAGTGCCGTATATGCTCGTTGTCGGCGAAAACGAAGAGACTGCCGGCGAGGTGAGCGTACGGACTCGAACGGGCGAGCGACTTCCGGCGATGAAAGTCGATGCGTTCCGGGACCTTCTGAAGACCAAGACTGAGGGGAAAGAGCTGCTATGACAACAACCGGAAAGGACAATTCAGCGAGAGAAACTCCTCCCGGAGGGCCTGAAGAGCCTACAGAGCTGAGAGAACTTGCAGAACTCAAGGAGCTGGACCGGGAGTCACGGCTCCTGGAACACACGGCGGCCGTCCTGAGCTGGGATCAGGAAACCTACATGCCCGATCAGGCTGTAGTGGAACGGGCCGGCCAACAGGCGCTGCTGCAGAGTCTGGTACACCAGCGGAACACGGCCGCCCGAGTGGGAGAACTCTTGAGTGTCCTTACTGATACGGCCACCGCAGGTGTCCGAGAAGAGGACCGAGCTTTTGTCCGGGAGAAACGGCGGCAGTACGAACAGGCCGTGCGGGTGTCCGAGCGACTCGTTCGGGAGCTTGCAGAGGCGGGCAGCCGGGGACAACACGCCTGGGCTGCCGCCCGAAAGGCAGATGATTACAGCCTGTTCAAACCGTGGCTCACAAAACTGCTGAGCTTGAGTCGGGAAATGGCAGATGCTCTCGGGCACGGAGGGAATCGTTACGACGCACTGCTTGACCAGTACGAGCCCTACGCTCGGACCGATGAGGTTGCCGCGGTATTCGCGACCCTTCGGGATGGTCTGGTCGATTTGGTAGACCGGATCAGAGGGGCCAAACAGGTGGACACCTCCTTTCTCGAACGGTCCTACGCCGTTAACGCACAGGAAGAACTGAGTCGGCGGGTCATGGGGGCTCTTGGCTACGATCTCTCCCGGGGCCGCCTGGACCGCAGCGCGCACCCCTTTACCACAACCCTGGGTGCCAACGACGTACGCATCACCACCCGTTTTTCCGAAGATATGGTCACTTCCGGCCTCTTCTCAACCATTCATGAGACCGGTCACGCTCTCTACGAACTGGGCGTGGATGAGACACTGGGCGGTACGCTTCTGGCCGAAGGTACCAGCCTCGGTATCCACGAGTCCCAGAGCAGGATGTGGGAAAACGTAATCGGCCGGAGCCGTCACTTCTGGAGGCACTGGCTTCCGGAGATGAAACAGATGTTCCCGACACAGTTGAAGGGGGTCTCCCTGGAGCAGTTCTACCGGGCGATCAACCGAGTTGAGCCCTCGCTGATCCGAGTAGAGGCCGATGAGGTCACCTACAGTCTTCACATCATCATGCGGTTTGAGCTGGAGCAGGCGTTGATACAGGGAGATCTTTCCGTAGATGATCTACCCGGTGCCTGGCGCGAGAAGAGTCGTCTCCTGCTGGGGGTAGAGCCGGACACCGACGCCCAAGGGGTGCTGCAGGACGTCCACTGGTCCTTTGGCGCCTTCGGGTACTTTCCCACTTACGCTTTAGGGAACCTCTACGCGGCTCAGTTCCTTCCGATCATGGAACAGAGAATCGACAACCTCTGGGACGGCGTGGCCGAAGGTCGGACGGACCATATTCTGGAGTGGCTGCGAGAGAACATCCATCGTCATGGTAAGGTGAGATCGGCTGGAACGCTGGTTCAGGATATTACGGGAGACACCTTGAACCCGCAGTATTTTCTAGACTATCTGAACGACAAGTACGGGGACATTTACCAGGTGTAATCGCAACCGTACCCGCTACTGCTTTTCGTGTCGGTGCTGCCTCATCCTGGATGCGAATTGTACCGATAGTCAGTAGTGTATGATGGTGACGCTCTATATACGGGAACACAGCGATCAGGGAGTCGAAGAGAGTACGCGCTACGTGACGATAACGGACCGGCAGGGCAACCTCTTTGGATATCCCACGCTGACCGTTACGGCGGGACGTGATTTCTTCTTGACCAGTGAGCGCCACTTTACCTACGAGACCGAGGCGGAACTGCAAAAAGCGTTGCGGGGTATGATCGACCGCCGCCTGAAAAGGGGCTTTTCCGTGCTTTACAGCTATTTTGGCAGCGGGAAATTCCACGCTTTGGAACGGCGGTTGTCCCGCCTCACCGCCGGTCATGGTGCTTGACAGTCTTGTCGCTCCCCCGTAGCATCATTTTGTGAATATAGCCAATCTGATAACCAGTCTGCGTCTCTACCTGAGTCCCATATTCTTTGTGGTTGCCTTTATCCCGCACTGGACCTCGGGACGGTTTGCCCTGGCTTCTACCGTTGTCCTTTGGGTCCTTTTCGCAATCACTGAACTGTCGGACATGGTAGATGGAATGGTGGCAAGACGACAAAAGATAGTGTCGGACCTGGGGA
>JBAYPC010000022.1:0-13481 GCA_041677905.1 Alkalispirochaeta sp.
GCGGTATATCGAAGAATCGAAAAAAAACCGGCGCCGTAATTGCTTACGATACCGGTAGTTACGAATGGGCGGTAATGGATTCGAACCATCGACCCCATGCATGTCAAGCATGTACTCTAACCAACTGAGCTAACCGCCCCACTCTGTTTGACTGACTCTATCGTCGGAACTCTGTTTTTACGCCAGCGAGCTTATGATCCGTTCCAGAACCTTTGCCCGATCCAGCGGCTTGACTATATAGTTTTTTGCCCCGAGAAGCAAGGACTTCTTGACCAGATCTTGTTTTCCAAGGGCACTTATCATGACAACCCGGGCGTTCTTGTCGAACTTCATGATCGTTTCAAGGGCCGAAACACCGTCGAGTTTCGGCATGGTTATATCCATGGTTACCAGATCCACGTTTGGATAAAGTTCCTTGTACTTGTCTATGCCCTCTTGCCCATCGGCGGCAGTGCCTGCGATTTCAAACCCTTCGGACGTCAATATCTGTCCTATCTGTTTGGTTACAAACATGGAATCGTCCACCACCAATACTCTGTACGGTGTACCGTCGGACCGCTGCCCTGCGGCAGGCCGTTCGTTGATATTTGGGAAGTCCTGTTTTGTTTTCATAGATTACGCCCGCTCCCGAATCGCCACGTTCACTTCAATCTTACCCATCGGTATCTCCATGGGAACTATAAGAGCCTCAAAATCAGGGTCTGAAATCTCCATGTTATCACCCTTGAATATAGCAGGAGGGGTAAGATCAAATTTGAAGCCCAAGTTGTGGAGTTTTGTAACGGCTTGTCCGGTTATCATGTTGGCCAACTCTGTTATCGTCGCCCGGGCCATGTCGTTGAACGTCGTTACCGGCTCCATATCCATATTGGTGAGCATTCCGGAGGCGACGGCAATTGCCGTTTCCAGCTTCATGTCAAAGAGAACCCGCCCTTCTACGTCCCCGGCGAGGCCGACTATAGCCGCCACACCAAGCATGGGCATAGCGGCACTCTTGAGATACAGTTCTCCCCGGTGTACTTCCGTCTGAAGCACTTCGCTAAGGATGCTGTAAGCTGATTCCACAAAGGGGTTTATGTATTCTACTCGCATTCAAGACTCCTAACGGTGAATATACATCTTGACGGGATGTGCCTCGACAGGCTTCCACGTCTTGCTGTCGCTAATTTCTTCGTTGTCACCCACGACAAGGATGCCGCCAGGTTTCAGGACTTCATCAAACCGTTCGATGATTCGTTCCTGGTCTTCTTTCCTTTGAAACGAGAGAATATCCCGAGCAACAATGATGTCCATTTTTGGTAACGCGGAAACACTCAAGATATCACTGAATTCGAAAAGGATCATTTCCTTGATTTCACTGTGAAAGGTCAGACCGTTCTTGCCCTTTACCATGAAGTCTTCCCAGCCATCAGGGATTTCTGCTTCATGAAATACCAGGTTTGGTGCACTGGATATCGGGAGCAGATCTTTATCACCGGCCCATATTTTAATCTGCCGGTTGGGAAAACGTCGTTTCAAGATTGCGGCAATCGAATAACTCTCCTGTCCGCTGCCGCACCCTGGGTTCCAGACGTTGTACATGGTACTTTCTGTTGCCGGTAGATTGCGTCCGAACTGTTCAGCATACTGATCGCGCCAAAGCGTACCGGTAAATCGCGACAGAAAGGGACTTAAAAATGCATCTGCATCCGCCTTTTCCTGTAACTGGTATTCTTTACCTTGTTCCAACCGCCGGTTCAGCCATTCCTTTACCCGGCCGGTAAACCACCGGTGGTTTATCGATGTCAGATAAAAATCGGAAAACGTCTGAACTCCGTCGGCGATAAAGGTCAGGGCTGTTTCCTCAACGGAACCTTCGATACCATCGGAGCCGTCGGTTTGTTCCCGTTGAGTTACCGGAACATCCGACGCTGTAACCTCGGCTCGCTCCACTCGCCGTCTTGCCATGGTATCGGGGCCTTTTCCAGATTCGTCGTCCCGACGAAATATCCGATCAACATCGAGGATTATGTAGAGGTTTCCATCATAGTCGGCGACGCCGCTGATATACTTGATGTTTATATCACCAAAAATTGGGTGGGGCGGTTGAACACGCTTAGAGGAGATTCCCACCACTTTATCAATCGAATCGACAATAACCCCGAGCAGATTCGACTCAAATCGTAAAATGAGACCGTTATCAGGCCGCCCTTCTTCGGTTTTTTCGGCGGGAATGTTGAAAAACGCCCGGAGATCAACAACAGAGATAATATCGCCGCGAAGGTTATAAACACCGCGTACGTAGTGTGCCGTATTCGGTACATAGGTAAACTCTATGAACTTGGCAATTTCTTTGACCCGCATTATGTCGATTCCGTAGTCTTTTCCACCAAGAGAAAATGTTACCATCTTGAAATCAACGACGTCCTGTTCGACCTGCTCAATTTCCGACTGTACTACCGTATCCGTCATCAAATACCACCATATATCGTGTTCATCGCTCTTTCTACTCTACCCCTGCTATTTCGACCCACACCACAGGACCCACATCACCGCTTGTCCTGATCAGGACCGTACCATCATTTCCCGTTTCGTCCGTTCCTCTTTCTCCCGATTCAATCCTAATTCCAGTAACTGGCTGACATCGATAATGAGGGATACCTTGCCGTCGCCGGTAATATTTGCGCCGGCAATACCGGGTGAATTGGTAAAATGATCACGCAACGGTTTTATGACCACATCTTCTTCGCCAATCAACGAGTCCACAATGAGTCCCATCTTGCGTTCACTGGTGCCGACGATCACCACGTAATGATATTCGGGGTTTTCGTTGGTCGATATACTGAAGAGGCGGTTGAGCCGTATGAGAGAAACGACGTCATCACGAACGTTAAACACCTCGTAGTTATCGATCATCTTTATTTCGGAAGGCTTGATCCGGTGGCTGTCTACGACCGACGTGATCGGTATGGCGTACATCTGTTTGCCGACTCGTACCAGCAGTCCCTGAATAATTGCCAAGGTAAGCGGGATCTTGATGGTAAATCGCGTCCCCATACCCCGTTCCGACCAGACTTTAACCGTTCCATTCAGCTTTTCAATCTGTCGTTTCACCACATCCAGACCGACACCCCGCCCGGAGACGTTGGTCACTTTTGCAGCCGTTGAAAAACCGGGGTCAAAAATGAGATTAAACGCCTCAATATCCGAAAGCTGTTTGTTTGGATGTATGATCCCCCGATCAATCGCCTTTTTTCGAATGGTATCGATATCAATTCCCTGACCATCATCTTCAATTTCGATCAGGATCATGTTCCCCTCGTTGCTCGCACGAAGATGTACTGTCCCCGCTTCTTGTTTGCCCGCCTCGCGCCGTATGTCCGGGTCTTCAATCCCGTGATCCATACTGTTTCGTACGCAGTGAATCAACGGATCCAGCAGATCTTCGATTACAGATTTGTCGAGTTCAGTGTCTTCACCGTGAATCTCAAGGTTGATCTTCTTCTTCAACGATCGGGAAAGGTCACGCACCAACCGAGGAAACCGAGAAAATATCTGAGAAATAGGCACCATCCGTATCCGCATGACACCTTCCTGAAGTTCGCTGGTTATCCGCCCCAGGTTTTGCGCGTTGTTACGAAACTTGTCAACATTCGTCTTGAAGTCACCGTGAAAGGTGCTGAATAACTCGGGCAGTTCTCCGAAGCGTTCGTTAATACGTTGCCGTACGCTTTTGATCGACTCGCCACGTTGAATGGCATCGAGATACTCGGGCAAGCTCTCAAACAGGTCTTTCAGGGACTCTCTATAGCGGCTTTCGGCATGTTGAAAGAACGTCAGATTTTCACCGAAGGCCGTACTTATCTGGTTGAAACTCGCTTTGTTGATCACCGTTTCACTGACCAGATTCAGAAGATTATCGATACGCCGACTGTCGACGCGAAGCACGGAGTTCCGCGGGCCGTTCAGTCGTCCTTCAGTTCCCCGGGCACGTTCGGTCGCTTGCCGCGTCTTTTCTTCGACGTGTTCAATGGAATCGACCTCATCGCCCTCCGTCGAAAGAGGTTCTTTTGTAGGAACAGTGCCAGGTCCAGTCACAGGGTCCGTCACAGGGTCCGTCACAAGGCCTGTCTTTACCGCCTTACCACTCGCCTTATCACCACTTTTCACGCTAATCGGTGAGATGGATACCGATTCTGTTACATCACTGATATTGAGACTCTCGACGTGGTCGGTTGGATCACCTTCCGCTGCGATGAAGTACTTTACTTCAGGATGAAAGACGTCCTCATAGAGCGCGTCAAAATCGGGTACCGTTTTCAGGACCTCAGAAAACTGTTTCAGAGCTGCAAATATCTGTATCCCGCCGACGCTGTTCATCGGATTGTCCGACCGAAAGGAAACCGACACTTGATAAACGTCGGTGCCCGGCGGAGCAGCTTCTTCCAGCTCCAATACCTCGTACTCAGTAAGAACTGCCCCAACTGACCCAACGGTCGTCTTTAACTGGGCTCTTTCCTTTGATTGGGCGCTGTCTCGGGGCGGAGCCACCACACCAACGGTTTTTTTGTCATCGCCGGAAAGTATAGCCTTCAGGGCCTTCTGAATCTTCGACGTGTCCCCGTCAAATATCTCGCCGTTTTGGCGGTCCGCCAGCATCGCCTTGATGATATCTATGGCCTGAAGCAAGGTATCAACAGTACTTTCTGTAATCTGCGCTTTCCCTTCACGGATCTCATCGAGCGCGTCCTCGACAAGATGGGTGAACTCAGCGAGCTCCGTCATCTGAACCGTTCCAGCGCCCCCTTTAAGAGTGTGGGCGGCCCGAAAAATCTCGTCTATAGCATCGTGGTTCCCCGGATCATTCTCGAGGACGAGAACGTTGCTCTCCATTGCCTCGACTTGCATCTCCGCTTCAACATAAAAATCTTTAAGGAGTTCTTCATTTGCCGGATCGAGATAATCGCTCATATTCCTTCGATTCTCATCTTTTTCAAGTACAACGTCAAGCCGAAAAAAAAGCCCCCCGCCTTAGCGAGGGACCCTTAATTAGCTTTCCGGCAAGTATTTATACCGAAAATAAAACCTGTGTCTACTCGATCATTTACCCTTCAGTATTGGCAGTATCGGCATTTTCATCGTGCATTTTCCGCTGTTCCAGGTACCGGAGAACTTGGATGTTACCAAGGTTGCGCAACTCCGCGTCTCGTCGACTCTTTTCCCGTTCCTGCAGAATACCCCAGACGGCTTCGTCATTGATATCACGCTCCAGCTGAAGAACTGCCCGGTCATAGGTGAGGTTTATGCCTTTGATATAGGTGATAAAATCACCGCCCTGCATGGATGCATCACGATACACACGAATACCAATGAGTTTCCGCATGGGAGTCAGGTTGGGATAGAGAGGGTACTGTCGAATCTCCCGATTACGCACTTCACCAACGTAATTGGGATTTCTCCATTCCAAGTCTCTCCATCCGTCAAAATTAAGGTATCCCATGAAAATTTCGTGTTCCCGGTTGTTTTCATCCGACAGGATAACGCTTATGCCGTGGGGAAAGTTAAGCCCGTGAACGCTCATGGTTACCGACCGAAGGACACCGACGTTTTTGACAATACCGAAGTTGTCAAACTTGGCACCACGACCGACTTCGTCCTGCGGCGTCACCAGACTGCCGTCACCCTGAACTTCGGTAACGTCCGCGTATGCGGGGATCTCAAACGGCGGCCGGATCAACGCCCACCCGTTAAATGGGTCTGTAGGAAAAGTAACCCTGGCCCCCAAGACGGTCTGCCCCTCATACCTGCTGGCACCTTCCCGTATCGGAGCAGCTTTAACCATGCTGTTGACGATAGTATTCACCCTTTGTGAGGACGAAGCCAGCTGCACCTCCCAGGCTTCGATAGCGAGTGAAATTTTCATGTCCGCTTTCTCTTCTTCCGTGTAACTTGAACCGGCGGCGATACTGTAGTCAACAAGCGTCCGCTCGTTGTTTACGGGATCGTCGGCCGGGTAGTCGGAAGCGAGTTCTGCGAAATCGATCAATACAGCCTCTTCTGCGACGGCGAATGCCGCAACCAGTAGAACAATCAAAATGAAAAGGACCGAACGTCTCATCCAGCTCTCCTTTGCTTTACGCGCATGTGTATAGTGTAACCTTCTTCAAATTATAACGCCCTCGTTTTCTTTGTCAACGACCAAGATTGTCAAATACCCTCAAATCTTGGCACTCCCGGAAGTTGACCCTCCACTGTGACCACTATTTCGTTCAATCTGCGCAAGTTGCGATGTAGATTGTAGTGGATAAGTTCAACTGCTTCTTCAAAGGCGACCGCATCTGTGCTGCCGCCGACAACCAGTTCGGGCGAGAAGTCTAAGTATAACGTCATCGTCTTTTCGTCCACCACGACGCTTCGTAACGTTGTTTCTTCAGGAATAAACGGAACGGCGCCAAGCTCCACCGGCCCAAGAAGGAGTTCTTCGACGACGAGCCTGGAGCGCTCTGCCAGGCTGTCCCGAGCCGGCAGAATTCTCCATTCGTGGTGGTCGGCCCCCCCGGCGGTATCTGGAAAGGTCAAGTTGTACCGCTGTCCCCGTTGTTGAGGAAGGGTCACGGCCAGTACGGCGGTTACGCCGGCAAGCAGTAGAATGGCCGCTGAAGCGGCCAGACTGAGTTTATTCAATTCCAAGTTCTTCATAGTTGCGTACAAAATTCTGGAGACCAGTATAGATACCCTCGGTGATATCTTGCAAGTATTCCGGTTGTGACAACAGAATCGACTCCTCTGTATTTGTGACAAACCCCACCTCGATCAGGATAGAGGGCATTTTTGCGTTCCGTACGACGTACCAGCTCTCTTCCCTGAGTCCTCTATTCGGTGACCTGCCTCCAATTCGTGATTCCATTCCGGTGAGTACATTTCTGGCTAAAAGGATACTCTCAATGGTTATTTCTTCTTCCCGCATGGTATTGAGAATTGTCAGGACGTCAGGGTCGTCCACACCGGTCCGTTCGGAGTTAACCAGGTCCCGGCGTCGGTATTCGGGTGGTAAGAACCAGACCTCAAAGCCGGTGGCCTTTTTATTCAACGATGCATTTGCATGGATCGACACAAAAACGACCGTTTCATCGGACGCCGTATCGATCTGGTTGGCCACATTGGTCCGTTCTTCCAGAGTCAGATATTTGTCGGTCTCCCGCGAGAGCACGACTTCCCTGTCAGGGTACCGCTGCATGAGAAGGTCCTTCAAGCGGATAGCCACGTCTAAAACGATATCTTTTTCCCGTAGTTGGCGGGTAGTTCCATCGGGGTTGGAATGCGTACCGACCGCTCCTGAGTCTTTACCGCCGTGTCCCGGATCGATAAAAAACGCGGCGATTCGGCGTGTTTGTGCCGCCGGTGGAAACACCCGTAGGGCCAGATCAAGAAAACCGGGAGAAAAGGTCAAGGCACCGCCAACCCGGCGGGGAGAGTCCACCGGATATATCTGCCGGAAGTTCACTACCACCGCGTCCACGTCGGTGGAAAAGGTCAGCATGGACGCGCCCCGCACCAGTGCGCCTTGCCCTCGGTAGGGGTCCCATTGCAGGATCGCCTCAGTTCGCTGCAGAATTTCATCCAGGGCGATGTACGGCTTTTCCTGTGCGCTAACGGGCAGTATAAGAAACACACAGAACAACACGCCTCCGATCAGGGCTGTTTTCCAACTGTACCGCGCCGGTCGACTAACGTGAATCATGGACGCATTCTACTATGTCGTACAGTTGTAAACACGTGGTCGACACCCTGTCTTCCGCCTGCCAGGAAGGCACGCCAAAAGACCCGGGACCCGTCGACACGTGCGGCCGCATTCAGTTCGATCAGATCTTCCGACAGAAGCCGTTCAAGGAGCGTTGCAGCACTGATTGAAATCTGGTTGTTTTCCAGCTCTTCAACGTTGAATGAAAAGGTCATAGGGGGACACACTCGCAGCGGCCCTTCTCCGCCGCCGCTTGCCCGGTGAAGTTCGTCAACTGCAGCGGTCGTGTCCGTTGACTGTGCCAGGGACTCGTGAGCCTCACCAGACCTACTTGCAGCGGCCGCTGGAAGGCTGTAGCTACAGTACCGTGCGTTCCAGCCGTCCCGGAAAAAGAACGCCTCCGACTCTGTATCGTCCGGTTCGAGGTATACCCGAATTTCGTCAAGTAGTTCAGCTGCACGTCTCGACGCCTCTGCTGCGGTTGAAGAGGTGACGATTACGTTGGCTGCTTTTTCAACGTTGTTTCGAGGAGGTGCCACTCGGTCACCCGGTGAAACGTGCACAAAAACACCGACAACTTCGTCATCGGTCACATCCGGGACTGTAACAGCCCGAACGGTTCCCGGTCCTGAAATGAGGGCCCGTTCAGCTGATACTCTGTGCCGTGTCGGTTTGAATTGGTCGGCCGAGGGAGACCGGCCGAGAGAGATTTCCAGACCCAACCGTGTCAGCGGAACTCCCGTTGCCTCAGGATAGGTCCAACCGGACATAAACCCGCCGGACAGACGGGCCGCTACTTCACCGATAGTCGCTTTTGGTCGTCCCAAATTGTCCCGATGAAGAAACACATCACCTTTTGCCGCACCCCGGGAGATTCCAAGGGCGTGTATTGCCTTGACGAACTCCGCTTCCAGGACAGCCTGTTCTTCAGGGGCCATTTGCGCAGGTATGGTGTGCCCCAGTTCAACAAAATACGGCGAAAAGAAGATGTGCCGTTCACCGACCCCGGTAATTCTGACATTACCGTCATATATCAACGCGTCAAGGCTGTACTCCTGTCCGGGAATAAACTGTTCTACAATAACTTTCCCGGACGGGGACAACCCTCGTGCCTTCTTTACCGCGCCGGCGTATTCATCCGCACTGCGAACCAGGACCACTCCCCGGGCACCCATATTGTCGACCGGTTTGACGATTACGGGAAACCCGAAGGGTGGAAGCTCACCGTCCTGCTTGACCAGCCGGTGCGGCGGAACGGATACACCGGCCGCCTCCAGGCGCCCACGCATAACGGCCTTGTCGGTTGCCCCAATTGCGACGTCTTCGGTGATACCCGGCAAACCGAGGTGCTCCGCCACATAGGCCACACTCCGGGAAAAGTCGGTTCCGGCGGTAAAGACGCCGTTCAACCCGGAAATACCCTGAGCGAGTTCCAGTAGTCCCCTACGATCACGGAGATCGACGTGGTGGAAGTGTTCCACCAGCGTTCGCCCCGGACAGGCCGGATTGCCGTCTGCCATATGCCGAAGGAGCCCCAGTTCTCCTGCTGCCTGGATAGCCGGCAGCTGCATGAGCCCACCGCCAAGGATAAGAACTACTTCCTTCATGGACGGTACTCCGCGACCATTTCAAATGTGTCTCCCAGTCCCGCAACACGGGACAAGGTTCCGGCCAGCCAGTGTCGAAATCCCGGATAGCGGGCTCCCGTCCGTTGATCATCTCTCCCGGGAGGGACGAAGTCGAATCGCTCGGGATGGTGCCCGGTAATACGCACCTTTTTTTTGTGCAGATTGAACTTTCGGAGAACAGCCGCTGCCGTCGACGGCGACATCACGGTAAAGTGGTCCGACGGACTAAGCCGGAAAAACTCCCGCCTATCTTGCCTGCCTGAGATACCCGCCAGATTCGGGGTTGAAAAGGCAAACAGTCCGCCCGGTTTCAGGTTTGACACAACGCGATGAAGCAACCGGTCCAGATCCTGAAAGTGTTCGATCACGTACCACATCGTGATGATATCGTATGGACCGTTCAGGTCCTTCGCATCAACCCCCAGGACATCGATACAACGGGCGGGAAAACCCAGGGTGTTTTGTACGTAATCCACGGCTTCTGAGGAAATGTCGATTCCTGAGACATCACACCCCGTCTCTGCCGCAGCTTGGAGAAAAGGACCAAAGGCACAACCGATATCCAGAAGTCGGGGTGGCCTAGTTGTGTCTGTTTGTTTCACCATCCGCAAAATATCATCCATCCGTCGCATTCCCGCCGCTTTTATCGCCGGAAAATCTTCCAGATAGGTCTTGCCGTACTGCCGGGCATACTCCGAAAAAAAGTAATCGTGGGTGTATGTCACACCGTTTCCGCGGTAGTTCTGCATATAGATCAAGCCGTTTTCACTGTTTCGAAAAAACGTCCGTTCCGCAAACCGGTAAACCGCCGGTTGCCATCGATCTCCGCCAACCGGTGGATTCAGCCGTGCGGGGACGTTTAACTCGTTAATCAGCGAGGCGATATCGGACGTGCCCTTTGGACGAATACGACGGCACCGTTCAACCAGAGACGCCACATCGGTTGTATGGCGTTTGACATCTGCCGCGGTTCGAATTTCGGTAAATCCGGCTGAACGCGACAAAGCGCTGTGATACCGACCGGGGTTTCGCAGAATCACCGGCACTCGCGCCCAGAGAGCTTCGTACGCAGTTAGCCCAAAATGGGTTAACACCAGATCAAACTCCGCCAGTGCTTCCTGAAGAGCCCCCTTTGACTCAAGAAGCCGGACATTTTTTGGAGCCTGGACGGCTTTCCTCGCCGCCAAATACACGTCCAGGCCCGTCTGCTCGGCAATTTGCGCCGCCAGGTCACTTCCCGCTCCGCTTTGTTCGCCGCCGAAAGCAACGAGTATACGATTGACCTGTTTCGGCCATTCGGGCCGAACGTTATCGGGAAGCTGCAAGAGGCCGCTGTCGGCGATGTTGGGGCGCTCCGTTCCGGGGGGGCTTTCCAGCGCATCAATTAAATAGGAACAGTAGCTGCGGCCCTCACCGGCCAAATCTATGCCGATTACAATCCCGGAGACGTTCAATTGACGCAGTTCAGCAAGCGTGATTTCCCGTCGATCAAGAATTACGATGTCGTAGGGACCTTCAGGAGCGTCAACCCAGCGAACGGGAAGGTCCGGGTTGGCAATGATCTCAAGAGCTTCAGATCGACCGTAGTAGTCGGCATCTCCTTCGAGAGGCAAAAACCAGTCCACATGTCCGTTAAGTTTTGGAACAATCCTGGCGCATCGGTGCAGATGGCCGCTACCATGGCCGATTCGGTGTTCGGCAACGATCAGAATACGCTTAGGCGCTGTTTTTATGGTATCGCTGTCCATAGGCAATCAACTCAGGAATTTCAATTGGGTTACCCCGGTACAACTCCCGATAGATTCCCGCAATGTAGTCGTAATCTGTCGGGGTATCAAGGGTTACCCGGAGATCGGGCATGTACAGTTCGGCCGGTGCGTCCTGGAGCACTACACGGTACACGTCGGGCCGCCGGTACAGTCCCGGCGAGACGTGCTCCCGCTCATATGAATCGGTTGTCCGTTTCTCAAGGTGAAACAGAGCGTCCGTTTTGATGACCTCAACTCCAGTGCCGAAAGGGGTACCGCTGATACCGGCATAATCTGCATCCCGGTGATGTCTGAGTTTCAGGGCCATCTCGGTAACAGTTTTGCTGGTAAACGGGTTATCTCCGGTCGCACGGATCAAGCACTCAACGCCGTATGAGCGGGCGGCACGGCAATAACGGTGTAATACGTCATGGGGATCACCGACAAAAATCTCGTAACCGTTTCGCTCCGCTTCGTTCTTAAGAAGCGGGGCACTGGTGGAATCGGTGAGAAGAACGTGGTGTGCTACGGCAAGACCTGAAAGCGCCTTCATGGCCTGACCGATTACAGTACTGTCCCCTAGAGGCAACAACGCCTTACCGGGTAAACGGGTGGAAGCAAGCCGGACCTGTATAAAGAGCGCTGTTTTTGCAGCCGACGGGTCAGTCATGTTCCACGCCCCACTGCTCCACCAGGTCCCTCGGGTCCATTTTAATGTCTCTACCGTTCAACGCCAGCCAGGTGGCGGCACTGCGAAAAACACGGATGGAAGCGGGGACACCCATTCGAGATCGAAGGGCAAACCGGATCGTCGCGGCCCGGGAGATTCGTACCCCTTGAGGCGTCAGCTTTATCGCCAGGTTTCGTGCAAAAAAACGGGCGTAGCTCCGGTTTATCGTTCGATCTTCCGGAT
This sequence comes from Alkalispirochaeta sp., assembly GCA_041677905.1. GTDB lineage: Bacteria > Spirochaetota > Spirochaetia > DSM-27196 > Alkalispirochaetaceae > Alkalispirochaeta. The sequence goes on from JBAYPC010000022.1 coordinate 12,010, forward strand.
CGGGCAGACTCTTATAGACGATACGAAAGGACGGCACCAGAGGTATATCTCCGCCGGTGAGGTACAGTCGGAACCCGAAGTCCAGGCGTTGCCAGTAGGGATGGGAAATACCGGGATCGTAGCCACCGGAACGCTGAAATGCGGTCCGATCGTAAAGACCGACATAATCGAAGGGGTATATCGTCTTGCCGGTACTGCCTCGGACGGGAAGGTCCAGAATACGAAGGGTCCGATTGTGAAATGCCGGTGCGTGCATGGTCGGAAGAGGATCGTTCCGCTCTCCTCTGAGCAGGGGTGCGACACAGGCGCAGCGGGGGTTGTTACGCAGTATTTCCAAAGCCCTTTCCATGCCACGGGGTACGCCCATCGTCGACCAAAGCACTATGGCCCGTTCCGACTGCAGATATGTCATAGCAAGGTTTATCGACTCACCTACACTGAAACTCTCCTCAATCAGAATAAACCTCACCTGGCGAAACTCGATACTCAGAGATTCAACCGTGTACGCATCATCGGCTTTCTCCACCGATACAATTTCCGAAAATCCCGCTTCGATCAGTTCCAGAAGATAGTCCCGCCGCAGTAACCGGGAACTTCTGTTCAGGAGGATTATGGCAGGATTCGGTCCCGTTTTTGCCGGCGGATGGCCGACTACCGTATGGGACGGATAGGTGTGGGACGGATAGGTGTGGGACGGATAGGTGTGGGACAGATTATCGTTACGCATTGAAGGTGTAGTACTCATCACATCGTGCGCACATTTCCGGGTAATCTTGCGAGACGTGCGCCATAAAATCCGGGATACCACGGGACCACAGGTCTTCAACCGTCGACTCCGTCAGGGACCCCCGGATAAACTCTCTGTCGATATCCTGAAAACAACGCGGTACCGAACCATCCACCAGGACAACCATATCACGTTCCAGGTGGCGACAGGGCATTCGGTTGAGTGGTGTCAGATCGGCCACTTTTCGGTCTTCTAAAAGTCCGGCAAAGGAGTTGTACTTCTGTATAATGACGGTCACCCCGTTTCGACCGCTCCAGTGGCGATAGAACTCTTGCAGTTCCCATTCGTTCTCGTTCATCCGGGTTGCCTGTACGTAGACCTTCCCCGGGGCCTTTGCAGCCAGCCACTCGACAAACTCCGTGGCTTCCTGCATTGCATCTCTTGTTCCGTTACGCAATTTTTGGTACGTCTCAGGTTTGACCGAATCCAGTTCTACAATTACCGCCTTCACAACCTCCTTAAGCAGGGCGTCTCGATTTGCCTGCCAACCGATCCCCGCTGTTTCTACGTACAGGTTAATCCCCGGATATTCTGCCGCGACGTCGATTATTTTGGGAAGTTCAGGATGAAGCGCCGGCTCGCCCCGGTAGCCCAGTGAAATTGTGGCTTCCGGTGTTTCGGCTCCAATTCGGTCAAGGACAGTCTTCCACGTCGACGGTGTCATCGGTGTGCCCTTCCCCGGAGC
>JBAYPC010000023.1:0-13304 GCA_041677905.1 Alkalispirochaeta sp.
AGAACTTTTGTCCAGTCGATGTTTTCGGAACGCCGGCCAAAATCGTTCCGGAATCGAGGATCCGAGAGCATTTCGTACCGCACCGTCCATGAGCCGTCGGGAAAAGAGACTGCCGAATCGAGTTCGGTCTCGTATCGAAAAGGCAGTTCGGTGTTGGCAAAGTAGCCGGTGTTCCATCTTCGCCGTGCCTGCCCGAGTTCATCGATGTAATAGCTGGTGTAGACACCGTTGGCCATATAGATATTTCGAGATGCACCAACACCGATCCGCCAGTTCAGTGATTCAAAGGGTCCCCAATCGGGTTGACTGCCGGCTATTCCTCCGTAGTATCCAAGGGTTGTGTAAACATCGGCCATCATCTTGAGAGTCCAGTCCGGTCGGGTCACTTTTTTGGGTTCATCGGGAATCCGCAGATACAGACCGCGGATTTCCCGCTGCTGGTCTGTAGGAGCCTCGGCGATCTGCATGATTGAAAAGGGCGGGTCCGAATCTTCACTCTGACCGAAAAAATAGGTGGTCGTCTGGATAAACGCCCCTTCCCGGTTACGAACTCCCACGGCGGGGTTGAAAAAGAGGCGGTCGCCGGGAAAGAAAAACCAGGGGATGTACAGCATCGGAACCCGTCCGACATAAAGCGTGGCATTTCGTATGCCCCACTCGCCGGGAGCAAGTATCCAGATACGACGAGCCCGTATTTCGTAGTTGGGAGGATCGGCAACTGAAGAAGTGATGACCCCGCCGTCGACAACCACAACGTCATTGCCGGAACGGGTGATCCGTTTGCCGAAGAGGGTAAAGTTCTGCGCACCGTCGTCAACGGCCCGGCCTGTATCGGTGTAGCCCCCGAGAAAAAGCCCGTCCCAGTTCTGTATATGAAACACCACAGTCTCACCGCGAAACGTCTCCGTTTCATCGGCCCGCTGGACGGAGTATTCAACCAGCCCCGTGGCGGCCAGGGTTTTCCTCTCCAGGTTGATCGTCAGCTCTTCAGCGATAATAGTATGGACCGCCGTTTCGTCCTCCATAGTCAATTCCACACCGCCGATCAACCGAAGGTATCGCTCATTTGTCTGCTGAATCGTGAAGTACTCACTCCCCCGGGCGTTCCGGATTGACGCAACCGAGAGCGCCCGCTCCGGCGTGCCGACCTCTTCTCGACCTGTCAGATCGGTGCGATCGATCCCGTAGTAGGCGAGTATTCGGTCTTCTACATCCCGCCTGCTGCCGCGAGTGCTGAGACCCAACGTTATGGCCCAGTCGATCAGCTCCGACGTAGCCGCCGTTGTCAGGTCCTGTTCAATAGTAGCGGTGAAGAGGTCGCCCTCTTTGGCGCTATCGGCCTGCCCGTACACTCCGGTACGGGGGAAGAGGACGAACAGAACGAGGCCGATCAAGAAGGGACTGCGAATTACCCCCGTCGTGACAGAACCTCCCGGATGAAGCGCCCCGTATGAGAGCCCTCGGCAGCTGCTACTTCCTCGGGTGTGCCGGTTGCTACAACCTCACCGCCTTTGTCACCGCCTTCGGGACCAAGGTCGACTATGTGGTCGGCCTGCAGGATAACATCCAGGTTGTGTTCGATAAGAATGACCGTATTACCGCGGTCGGTCAGGAGCTGAAGGACCTCCATCAATTTGTAGACATCTGCAAAATGGAGACCAGTCGTCGGTTCATCCAGGATGTACAGGGTATTTCCGGTACTCCGCTTGCTCAGTTCCAACGACAGTTTTACCCTTTGAGCCTCTCCACCGGACAACGTAAGAGCACTCTGACCCAGTTTGATGTAGTCCAGGCCCACGTCACTCAGGGTGTCCAGTTTTCTCTTGATCTGAGGAATTGCCGAGAAGAAATCCCGGGCTTCCTCAATGGTCATCGACAGGACGTCATGAATGGTCTTCCCTTTGTAGCGGATATCCAGCGTTTCCCGGGTAAAACGCTTTCCATTACATACGTCACAGGTGACGTAGACGTCCGGCAGAAAGTGCATCTCGATTTTTATGGTACCCGCTCCCTGGCAATTCTCACAGCGACCACCTTTTACGTTGAACGAAAAGCGTCCCGGTTTGTATCCCCGGGCCTTGCTTTCGGGCAGTCCCGCAAAGAGCTCCCGGATAGGGGTAAAAAGACCGACATAGGTCGCCGGGTTAGACCGGGGCGTCCGTCCTATGGGGCTCTGGTCAATGTTTATGATCTTGTCGATCGTCTCGTACCCTTCAAGGGTGTCATGGTCCCCTTCGCGAAGGCGGTTCCGGAGGCGACTCACTCGATTGGCCAGCGCCGGGTAGAGGATATCCGAAAGAAGGGTGCTTTTCCCCGAACCGGACACTCCGGTGATGACGTTAAGGGCCCCTACTCTGAACGCTGCGTTTATGTTTTTCAGGTTGTGTTCCCGGCCTCCCCGAACCGCCAGCCTCTCGCCGGAACCATTGCGCCGTTCGGTGGGTATCGCCAGCTGCTTGGCTCCCGAGAGATACGGACCGGTGACGCTGTCGGGGTTTGCGATGATCTCCTCAGGGGTACCCTGGGCAACGACCACGCCCCCATGAATACCCGCCCCTGGGCCGAGATCGACGATATGGTCTGCCGTCATGAGGGTCTGTTCATCGTGTTCAACCACGATCAGTGAGTTCCCCAGGTCCCGCAGGTGCATCAGCGTCTGCAGCAGTCGTTCATTATCGCGTTGGTGTAGTCCGATCGTCGGTTCGTCCAGCACGTACAGAACACCGACGAGTTGTGATCCAATCTGGGTGGCAAGGCGTATTCTCTGGGCTTCACCCCCGGACAGTGTAGATGCCGCCCGGTCAAGAGAAAGGTAGTCCAACCCGACGCTCTCCATAAACTGCAGGCGTGCACGGATTTCCTTAAGGATCTCACCGGCGATGGCCTTCTGGTTACCCTCCAGATTCAGTTCCCGAAAAAACTGCAGGGCATCGCGAACAGACAGATGGACCAGTTCGTCGATACTGTAGCCGTTTACCCGTACCGCGAGGGACTCCGGACGCAGGCGACGGCCGCCGCAGGCGTGGCAGACGTTCTCGGTCATGAAAGATTCAAACCACTCCCGCATCTGGGTGGAGCCGGTTTCCCGATAACGGCGATCAAGATCGGGGATAACCCCGGGAAAGGGACGGTGGTATTCCACTGTTCCGCTGCCGTCAGGTTTTTCGTAGACGTAGCGGACGCGGTCGCGGCTCCCGTGGAGAATCTGTTCCATTATATCTTTGGGAATGGTGTTTAACGGCTGGTCCAGTCGAAACCCAAGTACTTCCGCCAGAGCCTTGAACCTGGTCCGGTACCACTGGGCCTTGGGGTTGTACGGTCGGATCCCGTGCTGATCGAACGAGAGATTACCGTCGGGTATGATCAGGTCGACGTCAAACTCTTTGGTGATCCCCAGACCGGTACACGCCTCACAGGCACCGAAGGGGCTGTTGAAGGAAAAAAGCCGCGGCTCAAGTTCAGGAAAGGTGACGGCACTGTCAGGATAGGCGTAGTGTTCTGAGAAAGACTGTTCCGTCATCGTGCCGTCGTCCTGTTCCACCAGTACGACGACGGTTCCTCCCGCCGTGGCAAGGGCCGTTTCAACGGCCTCAACGATACGTTTGCGCGCCTGTTCGCTTACCTTGACTCGATCGACCACGATTTCTATGGAGTGTTTTTTGTTCTTTTCCAGCTGTATGTCTTCGTCCAGTGAGATAATTTCACCGTTTACCCGAACCCGGACAAACCCGGATCTCCGGGCATCATCAAGCACTCTCTGATGAATACCTTTTCGTCCCCGCACCACGGGAGCGAGAACGACCATTTTGGTTTGGTCCGGCAGCGTCAGAATACGCTCAATGATCTCGTCGACCGTCTGTTTCTCAATCGGCTTGCCCGATTTTGGATCATGGGGAACACCTATTCGGGCAAAAAGCAGCCGGTAGTAGTCCCAGATTTCGGTAATCGTACCGACCGTGGACCGGGGATTCCGGTTGGTCGTCTTCTGCTCAATAGAAATTGCCGGCGAAAGTCCCTCGATGTAGTCGACGGCGGGTTTATCCATTCTTCCGAGAAACATCCGGGCGTACGATGAAAGAGATTCAACATATCTCCGCTGTCCTTCGGCAAATATCGTGTCAAATGCAAGAGAAGATTTTCCGGACCCGCTCATTCCGGAAATAACTATGAGTTTGTTTCGGGGAAGGGTGAGATCGATGTTCTTCAGATTGTGTTCGCGGGCACCCTTGATAAAAATTGTTTCCATACGTCCTGATGAGACTACGGAAAAAGCGTCGGTCCGGCAACAGACACCGGTTCATTCGGCCGCGATCGCCTGAAGTTCTCGCCCGATTTCCGCAGCAGCTTTGGCGCCGGCACCGTCGGGAAGGATGGTCAGCGTGTACTGAAGGTCTCTCAGCACGGCCGTGAGGTTCTCCGAGCGGAGGTATGTCAAAATAGAACTGTACTTTTGGGCATCCCTATAGAGCTGCGTTATGGATGTGAACTGGTAGTCGTAATCGTGACGAATTACCGCCTCGAGGGCCCTTCCGACTATTTCGACAACGGCAAACAGCAGGTGATCAACTGCCGCACCCTGTTGTCGTACCGGCGTTTCCTCAAGAAGATACGTAGCGTATCTGCGGTGTGCTTCCAGGGCCTGGGGAAAGTTAAGCCGGTAGAGAACGAGAACGCGGTTAAGGCCGCTATCGAGCAACGTCTGAACCATCATCTGCCGTTGTCCCGGCGGTTCATCCCGGGAGAAGACCGGGTCATCCTGGATAATCAACAGCAGCTGGTCACGGTACTTTCTGAGATCGTCTTCTCCCAGACGTATTTCGTCATAGAGGGAGGCGAGCTCCATGCGTATTGCGTATATCTGATCGGGAATTTCCAGCTGGTTTGCCGAGGCCAACGCCTCCAGATAGTACCGTTCAGCCAGTAGAATATCTGACTGGCTCCGGTATATCCTGGCCATACCGACAAACGCTTCGGGGAACCGGGTTTTCATCTCCAGCGCCCAGGCGTACCGGCGCAGGGCGACGCTGTATTCGCCCCGCGCGGCCGCCCGGTCCGCCGCTTCCTGTTCCAACCACGCCTGGTCATAGCGTTGGTCGTCGGCAACAACCGGAACGGCGACAAAGACCAGAATCAGGAGAACAGAAGTCCAAACTCTTCTCATATAACCAGTATCGACGCGTCCACGCCCGGAAGTTACCCGCCCTGAAGTGATTGAAGCCCCAGGACTACATGTTTTGCGAGGGCGAGACCTGTATCAGCCGATCAGGCCAAGCAAAAAGACCATAACAAAAAGGGCGACCGTTTCTATCAAACCGAGCACCATCAGATAGTTACCGAACCCCTTTCCCGTCTCGGTAAGGGCATCGGACGCGACGGCAGCAGCTTTTCCCTGAAACCACGCCGAGAAACCCATAGCGATACCACCCAGCGCACCTGCTCCCATAATCAGAGCCGGATCGCCGGCTGCGGCTGCAGCAGACAGGGCGTTCATAAGGATAAAACCGTAAATCGTCTGTGTGAGGGGCGCACCGACAAAAGCTACCAAGAGAAAGGGAGCCGGTTTGTTCTGTATAAACGCCTTTTTCCACGCGCCTACAGCGGCCATGCCGGCTGCACCGGCACCGAGAGCAGAGCCTATCGCTGCAAAAGCCAGAGCCGAAGCGACTCCAAAAAATCCGATATTCATGTACAAAATCTCCTTGTTATTTACCGATTAACGCGTTTTAAACGGGGCATATTCCACCCCGGTCCATTCCATGCCCAAGTGGCCGGAAAATTCCAGCATATTCAGCCGTACCCCATGAACAACAACGGAAAGAGCCCCCATTGCCAGGTTCAGGCTGTGTCCAAGAAAGAGAACCAAAACAGCCGCGACGCCTCCTAGGACACCGCCAAGGCCTTCGGCAATCCCTCCGGCCATTCCGTTAAATGCCTCTGCAATAGCAAGGGTGGCCAACCCCACGGCGAAGAGTCGGATATACGAGATGATGTCCGAGAACGCACTAACCCCATCGAGCGCCGTAGTTATCAGACCGGCCAATCCACGGCCGATCCCGGCAAAGAAGTTGGAACCTTCTGCCTGTTCGCCAAAGAGAATAACCGCCGCAAGTCCGCCGCCGATCATGTACAGGGCGAAGTCCGGCATGGGGTATTTCTGTGGGTCCAGCACCAGCTGAAGAATCAGATAGTAGAGTCCCAGAACCATAGACAGCCACCCAAGCTGCGCGAGCGCGACGATACGGGGGCGCTTCTGAAACGCTCTTATGAAGCCCCATATGTGGGCTATGGAAAGGTGCACCGTGCCAATTACGAAGCACATGTACTTGATGATCTCGGTACTCTGCTCGCTTTCAATGGAAATTCCCGGTATGACAAGCCTGTTCAGAACCGGTAGTTGTCCGAAAGCGGCGTAGCCAAACCAGTTCCCCGTGATTGCACCCCAGATAATCGTAGCCGAACTGAGTACCAGCATTAAGGCGGTGCCTGGCCCCAGCTTCTGTCCCTGTAATCGGCCCTTTATCGCTACAAAGCCTGTACCCAACAGCAAAAGCAGACCGTAGCCGCCGTCACCGAAGATAATTGCAAAAAAGATGACGAAAAAGACGAGAAAGAAAAACGAGATATCCATCTCACGGTACCCGGGTACCGTACCAAGCAGATCAAAGACGGGCCTGATAATTCCTATCGGCTTGGGATTCGTAATTTTAGTCGGAACTTGTTCATCCGCTGAAGGGTCTCGAATGGCCAATCCCCACCCGTGGGTCTTTGCCGCTTCACGGATTGAGTCCACTACATCAACCGGTGCAAACCCGTTAATCCAGCTGATTTCTTTTTCTGTTTCAAAGGTGTCGGCAACCCTGAGGAAAGTCAGTACATCATCGATTTTCCGACGCGCGACCTGCAGCAGGGAACGTTTAGGAACGAGCGACGCAAAGTACTCGTCGATTTCCTCGATCCGCCGGGCCGTTTCCGCTAATTGTCGTTTCATATCCGTCACCGACAGATCTGGTAGTGTCATCGGAAGAGGCAGTTCTGGAAACGTCTCCTCCCCGATTGCGACACCTACCACCCGTACCATAAACTTGGACCGTGAAAAGACGATCGAATTCGGAAGGGATGATATCAGATCGTCGGCACCATCGACCGATTCTTCATACAGGCGGAGTTGTACGCCCCCTGCGGCGGTTGCCGCAACAACTTCAGGGAGAGGATCACCCCAGGGCGCAAACCGTTCGATTTCGCGATTAAGCCGTTCCTGTTCGTTCACCAAAAGCGTTTTTTCGTCGATTCGCTCCTGGACTTCATCACACAACGCTAAAGCAGTATCAACAACCACTCCGTCTGCCACCGACATTTCTTTGGCCTTACTCGTTGCTTTGGTGTCCCCGCCGTCTTCCAACGGGATGACCGCGAGCGTGCGCTCAACCGTGCTGAGCTGTTCCTGTAGTACAGTTCCACTCTCACCGTTATTACCGCTACCCTGGTCTGTAAAGATGTGAAGTACACCAAGATCGCGGAGCTGTTTAAGACTTTCCGATTGATGCGTTTTTAGTGTCAGAACCGACACTTTCTTCATGGGTACTATCATCAAGACACCTTTGTAAGATTACGTTTGGAGATTTTACCACGTACGACGGCTGCCGTCTGTTGATCGCCGAGGTAAATCTGAATCATACGGATGTTTTCTCTCGCCTCGGGTATTTTCACCTTTTCAAAGAGGTTTACCCGCTGGGTTGTAATTCGCAGCTCATCCCCAAGAAGCCGTAACTTTTCGACCATTACTATCAACTTCGCTTCCAGTTCGAGAACCGACCTGAGCGCTTCAATTCCACCGTCAACCCAGGGCGGCAGTCCGACGAGGTCCCATAGGCGATCTACAAAAAGAAGCCTGTCAAACACCGGGACATCTATACCGGCGATGTTTTCGACAGAGGTATCAATCGTTTCCACCTCTGCATAGGGAGTCAGATCAATTCCATCGTTAAAAACGGATATCCAACGGTTCAGATCGCTCATCCGTTTATCTTTTTCCCGAACTGTTCGGTCGTAGTTTTGCTCGACCTGGCGTATCACCATCTGCAGCTGCTGCTTCTTGAGCTGCAGCGTAGGAAGGTACCGCTGGAAACGTTTGAGTCCGTCTTTCTGCTTTTTCAGTTCGTTCTTGGTCAGTTTGACCATCAGGCCGAAGCCTCCTCACCTTTTGACGCCGGCCAGAACTGCTTGATAAGCTCCGTTTTTAACCCAGTCTCCTGAGGTAAGAAACAGTCGGCCATAATTTTCCAACCCCGGTCCAACGCCTCTTCCAGCGGGATATTTACTGAAAGATCCATCATCAGACGTTCAAACAACTCGCCGTATTTCAGCAACTTGTCGTCCCAGTCGCTCATACGGAAACCCATAGATTTCTTTTCCTGACTTTCCTTGTAGTTGGCGTAGAGTTTGATCATTCCGTCCATGACGGCCCGATGGTCTTCCCGGGTCTTGTCGTTGACCTGCTGTTTCAGCCGTGATAGCGATCCAAACGGCTCAATCCGGCCGTTCCGCAGGTAGTACTGACCTTCGGTGATATAACCGGTGTTATCCGGTACCGGATGGGTCACATCGTCACCGGGCATAGTCGTCACCCCAAGAATGGTTATTGACCCGGCACCTTCAAAGTCGACCGCTTTTTCGTACCGTGAGGCAAGCTGACTGTAGAGGTCTCCCGGGTACCCCCGGTTTGAAGGAACCTGCTCCTGGGTTATGGCAATTTCTTTCATTGCATCGGCGAAGTTCGTCATGTCGGTCAGGAGCACCAGGACGCGCTTGCCGTCGAGGGCGAATTTTTCGGCAACGGCAAGGCTGATATCCGGTACGAGCAGGGCCTCTACAACGGGATCACTGGCGGTATGGACAAACATGATCGCACGACTGAGGGCACCCCCGTCTTCCAGGGTATCCTTAAAACGGAGGTAATCGTTGTGTTTGAGCCCGATACCACCGAGGATGATGATATCTACTTCGGCCTGCATGGCAATCCGTGCAAGCAGTTCGTTGTAAGGTTCACCGCTGACCGAAAATATGGGCAGTTTCTGGCTTTCAACAAGGGTGTTGAAAAGGTCGATCATGGGAATACCTGTACGAATCATGTTTCGTGGAATAATCCGCATTGCGGGATTTACCGACGGGCCGCCAATCTCGATAAGGTTGTCGGTTAACTGGGGACCGTTGTCCCGAGGTTGTCCGGAGCCGTCGAAAATGCGGCCAAGCAGGTTTTCAGAAAATGAAACCTCCATGGGATGTCCCAAAAACCGGACCTGATCACCGGTCGATATTCCACGTCCACCGGAGTAGACCTGGAGGCTGACTTCATCCTTACGCATCCGGATAACTTCGGCCAGGGAGTCGCCGTACCGCGTTGAAACGACCGCCAACTCCCCGTAGCGGACGCTGTCGGCCCGAACGCTTATTACGTTGCCTGCTATTGATTCTATTCGGCTGTATACCTTACGCATTGCTCCCCCGCTTTTTGTACGCTTTTTCCGCGTCGGGCTCCAGCCCCTGCGAAACGGAATCAAGCATCTCAGTGATTTCTTTTTCCAGGGTGTTGAAGTCGTCTGATTTCCATTCCGAACTGTTGTAGTCGATAAATTTCTGCCGCAACTGGTAAAAGAACGTCCGAGCACTTTCCTTACTTTCCATACCCATGTTGGAACCGATAATTCGAAACAGAAGGTTAAAAACGTGGCGCTGTCGTTCTACATCGACCGCTGCGTCCACCGGATCAAAGGCGTTTTGCTGAATATAAACTGCATCGAGGAAATCGCTCTTCAGGTAAAGGATGTAGTCTTTAAGGGCGGTCCCCTCTTCACCGACGACTTTCATCATCTGATCAACTTCATCACCCCGGAAGATCAGGTTCCTGGTGTACTCGGTCATTCCGTGGTCAATCAAACCGGGATATTGACTCCAGCTGTCCAGGGGGTCGATGGCGGGGTATTTCCGTGCATCCGAACGTTCCCGGGACAGGCCGTGGAAGGCGCCGACTACTTTCAGTGTGGCCTGTGTGACCGGTTCCTCGAAGTTACCACCCGCCGGACTGACGGTGCCGCCGATGGTAACGGAGCCGGTTTCACCCGTTTTTAGCCGAACCAAACCGGCGCGTTCGTAAAACGCCGCAATAGTCGACTCCAGATAGGCGGGAAAGGCCTCTTCTCCGGGTATTTCCTCAAGGCGTCCACTCATCTCGCGCATGGCCTGGGCCCATCGACTGGTGGAATCTGCCAGAAGAAGGACATCAAGCCCCATCTGCCGGTAGTACTCGGCGATGGTGACCGCCGTGTAAACCGACGCTTCCCGGGCCGCCACCGGCATAGAACTGGTATTGCAGACGATAACTGTCCGCTCCATGAGGGACTTACCGGTCCTGGGGTCGATCAATTCGGGAAATTCTCGCAGCGTCTCGACGACTTCACCGGCCCGTTCGCCGCACGCCGCGATGATGACGATATCAACATCGGCGTTTCGGCTTGTGATCTGCTGAAGCACCGTTTTTCCGGCGCCAAAGGGTCCGGGGATACAGTAGGTGCCGCCCCGGGCGACGGGGAAAAACGTGTCGATGAGTCGTACCTTGGTGACCATCGGGTCGACGGGCAACAGACGTTCACTGAACAGATCAATGGCACGTTTGACGGGCCATTCAAACACCATGGTCACTTTGTGGCGCACGCCGTCTTTATCTTCCAGCTCCGCTACCTGCTGATCTACTGTGTAGTCACCTGCATCCGCAACGGAGACGACCTTGTAAGTCCCGAAAAAGTTAAAGGGCACCATGATTCTGTGGTCGAAAATCCCCTCCGGAACCGTGCCCAACTGATCGCCCCGTTCGACGGTATCGCCGACTGATACGGTGGGGGTAAAACTCCATTTCCGGGTGCGACTGAGTGCCTTGAGGTACAGGCCCCGCTGCAGAAAGAAGCCGGACTGTTCCGCCAGTTCCGGAAGAGGGTTCTGAAGGCCGTCACAGATCAGGGACAACAAACCGGGACCCAGCTCAACGGCCAGCATTTCATGGGTAAATGTACATTCATCTCCGATAGACACACCTTTTGTATCTTCAAAGACCTGCAGCTCAGCCTGGTCTCCACGTATGCGTATAACCTCGGACTTCAGCTGCCTGTCATCTACCTTTATGTATCCGACTTCGTTCAAAGAGACGTCGCCTTCAACGGCCACGCTGACCATGTTACCGTTTATTGCGACTACTTTTCCGTTTGTCATGGGGTAATCTCCATCAGGGATTGTGCAGCCGTATCGTACTGTCGATCGAATTCTTCGCGGCCCGCTTCAACGTCGTTAATACGGGCGCGTCGCGCGGCGATCTGCAGTTTGAGATGGTACACAATGAGTTTTTCACAGTCGAAATGGTGACCCGCTTCCAGCACATCGGCCTGGTGCCACAAAATCCGGAGCAGAGCAATTTCTGTTTTTAGCGGGTTGTCTTCGTTGAGTATCTGTCGAACCTGTTCGGGAAGACCGACATCGGTCAGGTCCACCCGGGGAATGTCGTCGGCATCGCGCCCGAGCAGCTGGGCTCGGGCCAAAGCGGCCTGACGTTGGATATCCAGGAGCCGCTTTTTCCACGCCGTCAACAGGGCGTTGCCGGCTACGGCTTTCCCGCCGCCTGCTGAAGCTGCGGATCCAGATTCAGATGTAGATGCAGATGCGGTAGTGTCGGACTCGCCGTACCATATCCGGGCCGCCTCGATAACGGCTATGTCATCAGGGGACACTTCAATACGGCAGTATTCCAGGAATTCTTCCTGTGTAAGAAAAGATTTCTCCGAAAACCGCTGAGCCGGCAACGATGCAACGGTGTAGTAGTACTGGGCCACGTTAACGCCTTCCCTATTCCTTACCGGCGTTTTGCATCACTTCAGCGAGACGGGGGTTCAAATATGCAGCCAGAAGCTCAGAAATGGCCTCGTCGGTAAAATCGAGGTATGCCCCGGACGAGTCGGTAGAGGCCCGGAATCCGGCGCTGATACCGCGTACCGGCCGCACCTGGTATCCTTCTTTTAATTTACCAGCAAGGCGCTTTTTGAGATCGTGTTCAAGGGCGTCACGGTCTTTTTCATTAACCAGAATATCCAGACTTGAACTTTCGTCTTTTATCCAGTTCGAAACCAAGTTGCCAATGAGTTCGCCCATGCGTTGGGGCGTCAGGCTTTCGCCGACGGCCTCTCTCTGCACCGACTCAAAAAGGGCGGTCAGGTCTTTTCGAACAGAAAGGAGTAAGTCCCGGGAAGCCTGCTTCAGAGCCGCCTCACCGGAGGCCCGCAATTTCTGAGCTTCAGCGTCCGCCTCTTTCCGTATCGCTTCAGCCTCGTTACGTGCCTTTTCGATCTGTTCTTTGGCCTGTTTTCCGGCGGACTCAATAATCTGTTTGGCCCGCTCTTCGGCCTCTTTAACACCCTCATTGTGGATTTTCTCGATGATATCTTGCAGTTGCGTATCCATTCACCGTCCTTTTATTTGTAAAGAATCCCTAAAGCACGCATATTACCGTCAACTACGGTTGGAACACAAGGGATAATCGTCCTTTTTTTATAAAATAGCCAATTGTCCGGCAATTACCTTCCTTAGAGAGGGACCCTACAGAGAGAGATCACCCACAATCTTGAATGTGCTTTCATCCCGGACCAGTTCCAGCTCGCGATCGGGGAAATACTTGGGTAGAAGTTCGATGATGCGCCGTGAACAGTACTCACGGATCTCTTCCAGGACCGATTTTTCGATGGTGTTCAAGGTGACCATTCGAATTTCGACTGCGTAGCCCCGTCCGTGTTCACTACCGTACCCTGCAGTGAAGGCGGCTCCTATATTGAATAGTCCATCCAACTCCTTGTTGGTTGTGGCTCCTCGTTCGGGGCGGGCCGGATGCAGGGAATACCTGCTTCCCCAACGGTCTTCCAGTTCACCGTCTATCACATCAAAGAGGTTTTTCAGCTGCGTTTCAAACGACTCAACGTCGGGGTTTCTCATGTACCCTCCAAAAAAACCGGACCGTCACCAGGCAACCGATATCAGCTGGTCCGCCCCGGCGGTAAGCAGGGCCGCCATGGGCGTGCGCCAGATCACCGTACGCCCGTCGGAACTGGTCTCGGTTTCGCTGCCCGCTATATCTGGATACTCCCCAGACACCACCTCGTCGGGAAGCCGCAGAGAAACCTGGAAGAACTGATCTGCAAAGACTTCGTCCATAAGCTGTTTTTGATCGGCGTCTGCGCCGGCGTCTCCCAGCCCGGGTGTGAGGGGGAGGACCA
>JBAYPC010000024.1:0-13271 GCA_041677905.1 Alkalispirochaeta sp.
AGAGAGGGATTGCTGTTGGCGGCGGCTATTCCCTCCCGATTCAGGACGCCGATTGTGGTGAATGCGGGGTAGCTCTCTTTCATCTTCTGCAGATAGGCGTTGGCATTGTCAACGACTTCAGGGGCTGCACTGCCGGTCGCTGCACTGCCGGTCGCTGCACCATTGGTCAGGACGTCTATGATTGTCGGGGCTGCGGCTATGGCGTTGACGTTGGCCGCCCGTTCGCCGATCCAGTCGTTTGCCTGGGTAGCTACAATTTGGACTACCCGTTCCATTTGCTCGGTATGGGTCTGTTCCAGTGTCCGGGATGCGGTTATGTAGGACACCACGGTTACCGTGGCCAATCCCAGAAACACGACGACCAGAACGGGGCCCATGATCTTTCCACGTAGTTTCAGCTTCATCGCTGCCTTCCTTATCCAGTGTTGTTTTTCAGGGTGGTCGTTTTACATTGGAGGCTTTGTCCGGGAAAACTCACCTCAGGAGGTCTACTTTCCCGGACTGGACAAACGGCATATCCACAGACGGCAGCAGGGGGTGGTCGGTCCCTACGGTTGCGTCGAATTCCAACCTATAGGAAACCGGACCTCCCTGAGTAAGAACACGGTAGGCGCTCCGACCGATATCCAGAACTCTCAGGGTAAACGGCACCGGGAGGGTAGTTGCCTCTTCCGGCGCCAGAACGATTCGCTGTGCCGGCCGACCGCTTACCCACTCTGTGTCATCCACGATCAGTTGATAGTATACGTTTTCCAGAGTGACGGTAAAGGCGTTGGGGTTTTCAACTTCCACGGCGGCAACCAGTTCTGCGCCGGTAAGGCCGACTGCAGTGACCGTAATGCCCTTCAGCGCCGGTCGCGGAAGCCGGGGAACGGCCATTCGTCCGTCTTTGCGAACCGATATAGTCCGTCGCCCCAGAATGGGGATGTCCACAGAGACATCACTCAACACGGCATAGGCGATTTCGTTCTGGGTGCGAACGGCGGCCACACTTTCCTGGAGGTCTCTAAAGGTAAAGGTGATTGGTACTGTAACGACGCTCTCACCTTTTGCGGCTATATCGACGCCGCCCAGTTGTTCTCCCTCCACGAGGGTGAACCCCTCCACCTCAAACCCGTAGGTAAAACCTGCCACGCTGACACCGAGGGGATTGCGGTTGATAACCAGCAAATCTACTTCCAGCGTTGCGGCCGAAAAATCCAGGGAGGTAAGCCGGATATCCTGTACCTCAACCTCCGGTGGTACCGGTTCAACTGCGGCACGGAAGGATGAGCAACCGGTCAAAGCCGCCGTCAGAATCACGAAGATCGTCGCGAAGATCGTGGCCAATCGACGAGCGGGGGGGCGTCGGAATAAAAGTGGTCTTACAACCATAGTGACAAAGATATGTCAAAGAAGGGTCGGAGACAACAAATTCCAGAATTTTTTGAAATTGATCAAATTCCCTTCTATACTGTACGTATGAAGACACAAAAACTGACCCTTGGTACCGTGACGTCAGCCACGGTCCTGGTACTGTTGGTACTCCTGACCGGGTGTACGACCCTGGGGATGCTGACCGATGACGCCATCGGAAAGGCGGTGGGTACGCGTATATCGGCTAAGACGGGGGAGGTAGAATTCCAGATCGTCTACGCTCAGACGATGATCTTCTCTGCCGGCGGCACGTCCGTGAACGACTTCAAACCGGGAGAGGGAGTGCGTTGGCAGCTCACCTGGGACGATTCGGACGACCAGCCTGAACCGGTCGAAAGCGAACACGCTTTGCTGACCCGGGACGCCGAGGGCGAGTGGTGGTACATCGCCCTTTTCAGTGATTCCTCCACAGTTGAATACGAGTACTTCGTCAATGCTGAAGATGTGGTGACCCAGTTAGTCTACCGCAACAGTGACATGCCCGAGTCCAGGACGATGAGCGTTTCCATTCCTCTCGATCGGGAAAATGAAGGCGGCTTTGGATACCTCTATGACGAAATTACCGCTGATGAGTCCGGCTCCTACACGGTAACCCGAACGACCGAAAGGGTAACGGTCCCGGCCGGTACGTTTAAGGCAGATAAGGTGGCGGTTACCGGTACGGACGAGGAGACGGGAGAAAAGGTCGATGCAACCTGGTGGTTTGTCGACGACGTGCCCGGAAAGATGGTGCGGTACGAATTCTACTCCGAGGACGACGAGGTGTACAAAGGACACCTCTTGAAGGTTGGACGAGATTATCGACGGCGCCTGTAACATGGCGATCATGTAACTTCGAGGGCCTGAGCTAAAGTGCTCCCGTTGGTTGCGGCGCTGTGACCGGACGTTGTTTATCCGGTTGCGGCGCGATACATTAAAAGATGTGATGCGGATTGCAGATCGCCCCTTTTCGCTACAGAACGATGGGCAGCTTTGGATATACTTCCTCGGATGCGGGAGCGCCTTTTCCAAACGGCACAACCAGACGAACGTCCTTATAGTAAAGGGGACGGATCACATCCTGGTGGACTGCGGGACCACCTGCAGTCGGGCCCTTGCCCAACAGAACCTCTCTGTTCTGGACATCAGAAATGTCCTGATCACCCATTCTCACGCCGACCACGTCGGTGGCCTGGAAGAGATGATCCTCATGAACCGCTATATTACCCGCCGTCGGCCCCGGATTTACATCACACCGGAGTACCAAAAGATTCTCTGGAACCAGACACTCCGGGGCGGGGCCGAGTACAACGAACTTCATGACGGGAGGAGTCTTTCCTTTGATGACTACTGGGAGGTTGTCAGACCAAAGAAAGTCCGGGGAGCGCCTCGGGAGGGCCGCGTCTTTTCCATCGGCGGCATAACCATCCGGACATTCCGGACGCGACACTACCCCGAACAGGCGAAGACGTGGAACGACGCGATGTACAGCATCGGTCTTGTGGTGGACGAACGGGTAATTATTTCTGGAGATACCCAGTTTGACACGAACCTGCTCCCTGAGGTTGAACCGTCCGGCGGCGCCGAGACGATTTTTCATGACACCCAGTTCTATTCGGGGGGGATACACGCCTCTTTGGGTGAACTGACCGGTCTGCCTGAGGAATACCGCTCGCGGATGTACCTGGTCCATTACGGCGACAATTTCGAAGAAAAAACCACAGAAATCGCCGCCGCCGGTTTTGGCGGGTTGACCCGACAACAGGTCATTTACGAGTTCACTCAGGATCGATAATGGAAACTGTTTTCGGCAGCATTCGCATCCGCAGGGGAAAGTCTTTCTTCTCCAGCCACAGTGCTTCGCCGTCCATCTGAAGCGGCAGTCTTCCGTCGTATTCGAGAACTATTTCTTCCGACCGGTACATCGTCGTCAACGGTTCTTCTACGTGACGACCTGCGTAGAAAAGTCGTTTCATCCGGAATTTGTCAAACAGGTTTGCCTTTCCCAACACGCAGATATTTTCTTCGCCGGGAAGTACCCGCATATGGTCGCCGTAGGTTCGGCCGCCGGAGACGCCCATGGCGATCAGGGTTCGGGGACGAAACCCGTCATCCAGGATTTCACCGGTACCGTTTTCAGAGGCAAGGGTCAGCCGGGACGGCCCCATGTTCACCAGCCGTTCGTACCGCAAAACCGCCATATTTACCAGAAGTCGGTAGGTATTACCGGGCAGTACGGTCCGCCACTTGTCATGCATGGCCGTGATAAAGGCGTCAATTCCCACCGATGCGATGTTAAATGCGGCGTCCACAGGGGCCTCCGGGTTGCCCAGGCGCACTACCTCTACGGCCGGGATAAAACGCTCCCGAAGTGAACCGTTCAGAATCTCAAAAAACTCGCGGAGTGAGGCGGTACTCCCGGCGTCGTTCCCGCTTCCCAGAGGAACCCGGAGAAAGGTGACCGTATCGGGAGCGTCCATGCCCGCCCGGAGGCAGTGGTTGTGGGTTCCGTCGCCGCCAAGACTTACGACGACCGGCGTTTCGTCTCCGGGTCTGTGTCCGGCAGAGAGCCCTCGGATAACGGCAGCCGCTTCTTCGGGGCTGCCGGTCCAGTGTATCTCGCACGCAGCCGAATCATACACCTCGGGATAACCCGACGCGAGACTGACTGTGCGGCGGCGGCGCTGGCGAGTGCCGGCAAAACTGTTGGCAATGTACACTCGCCGGCGACCTGGGAACGATCGTTCAACGGCAGCATCAATGACGGCTGCTATCCGTCCAATTGCGTGACGGTATTCCATATCTCTCCTCAGTAGCGGTTAATTCGGTTTCATGTATGATCTGCAGATATGGTCGGCTTTCCACCGTCTCCTTGGGTATTTCCAGCCGGTCGAGCAGGGAAAGCAACCGTTCTCGGGCGTGGTCGGTTTCCTCATCGGTGCATTCGTCGGGCAACACCAGTTCTAGTTCCAGAAAATGGCCCAAGTCGTTTACCGTACTGAGTTCGGCACGGACACCGGCTACATCCCAGGATGAACCGATTTTCTCTTTTTCAACGACAACGTGCAGACCCAGCCCCCGAATAAACCGCTGAAAGGCTTCGCCGTCGGAGACTTCAAATTCAGTTTCCTCGTTTTGCTCGCTCTGCCCCACCATTTTCCGTTCCTTGGAGGTGCAAAGCCAGCGTGAACCGTCGTGACGGAGCCGAAACAGGGGGTTAACGGAATCTCTCGAAAACCCGAAATAACGGTCCTTTTTATGGTAGTGACGCCGAAAGGAACCGATGTCGTCAAGCACCCGGGACAACTCTTCAGGGTCGTCCACATGGGCTTTTATCTCAATTTCGACCCCCATCAGCACCAACTCCCATCAGAACCAACACCCATAGCGGCCCGTCCTACTTGGATTTCCCCTGATTTGCCACAGCAGCGGCCTTGGCGGCAATGGCATCCTGATCACCCAGGTAGTAATTTCGAATTGGTTTGAGTTCATCGTCCAGTTCATACACCAGCGGAATTCCGGTGGGGATGTTCAGCCCGATAATGTCGTCGTCACTGATGTTATCCAGGTACTTCACCAGCGCACGGAGACTGTTGCCGTGAGCGGCGATGATCACCCGTTTCCCCGACTTGATCGTCGGCGCAATCGTCTCGTGCCAGTACGGCAAAAATCGTGCGACCGTATCTTTGAGACATTCGGTGTTCGGTATTTCCGACGGTTTCAGGTCGGCGTAACGGGGGTCGTTACCGGGATGTCTTTCGTCCGACGGATCAAGGGCCGGTGGCGGGGTATCGTAACTGCGGCGCCATATCTTTACCTGATCTTCACCGTGCTTTTCGGCTGTTTCGGCCTTGTTTAACCCCTGTAACGCGCCGTAATGGCGCTCGTTGAGACGCCAGTCCTTCTCTACCGGTATCCAGACGAGATCCATCGCGTTCAGGGCGATATGCAGGGTGTTAATTGCCCGTTTCAGGACGGACGTATAGGCGAGGTCAAAAACGAATCCTTCGGCTTTCATGAGTTCTCCGGCAGCCTGTCCCTCGTCCCTGCCCTGGGGGGTCAAATCGACGTCGGTCCACCCGGTAAAGCGGTTTGACTTGTTCCAGAGACTCTCGCCGTGACGCAGCAATACTACTTTGTACATACTCTTTGCTCCTTATCAGGTAAAAATCGAGCTTAGCTGATGGACAATGGGGTGTCAACGCGCAGGGGAGTTCCAACGTCGGAACCGCAAAGTCAGGACAGCAGGGGCCGAATGCGCTGCAGAGCCGTTATAAAGCGGTCGATTTCTTCTTCTGTGTTGTACAGATAAAAGGACGCCCTGACCGTTCCGGTGATCCCGAAGTGGTCCATCAGCGGCTGAGCGCAGTGAAACCCCGTCCGGACGGCGATACCCTGCTGATCCAGCAGTGTCCCGACGTCGTTAGGGTGAGCACCGTCAAGATTAAAGGAGACAATGCCTCCCCGGAAGTCTTCAGCGCCGTCCGCCGGAGGATCACCGTAGATGGTTATACCGCCCAGCTCGCGAAGCGCCGTGTACATCCGATGAAACATCACTTTTTCATGCTCCGCCACAGCTCCGAGATCGACGGCCGACAGATAGTCCGCCGCCACTCCCATTCCTATTGCCCCGGCAACATTTGGGGTTCCCCCTTCGAACCGCTCCGGGATGTGTGCCCACACGGCATCGTCCTTGGTCACCCGGGAGATCATGTCCCCGCCGAACTGGACCGGATCCATCTCTTCCAGCGCGTCCATTGTGCCGTAAAGCGCCCCGATGCCGGTAGGTCCGCACATCTTGTGCCCCGAGAAAGCGAGAAAATCACAGCCCAGTGCTTTAACGTCGGTCGGATGGTGGGAGACGAACTGCGCCCCATCCAGGAGGACCCGGGCCCCCACGGCGTGAGCGCGTTCCACAATGTAGTCCACCGGCGGCATATGGCCCGTCACATTGGACATCGCCGTGATGGAGACGAATCTGGTTGCGGAACTGATCGTCCGGTCCACCGCTTCTCTCGTTATCGAACCACCGGCAGTAAGAGGGATGTGTTTCAGAATCGCACCGGTCCTGCGGGCCAACTGCTGCCACGGTACGATGTTGGAATGGTGATCCAGTGGAGAGATCACTATTTCGTCGCCCGAACCGATGTTGGCGTTCCCCCACCCTGCTGCGACCATGTTGATCGATTCAGTTGTACCCCGGGTAAAGATCAGCTCTCCGGTCCCGTCGGTCCCGTTGATAAGCCGTTTTACCGCCTCCCGGGCTCGGTCGTAGGCCATTGTCGCCCGACCGCTCATTTCGTAGACACCACGGTGGATATTTGCGCTGTACTCCCGGTAGTACTCTTCGACGGCCGATATGACCGGCAGCGGTTTCAGTGAGGTGGCACTGTTGTCAAAGTATATCAAATCATGTCCCCGCATCGACTTTTCCAGGGCGGGAAAATCTGCGCGAAGACGTTTAAGATCAAGCGTCTTTGTCATGTAGTATAAGGTACTGGATATTGAATCAAAAAAAAAGGCACAGGAGCCTGTCCCGTGCCTTTGTTACCCAGAGGTGACTTTCGGTCGGAAAGTCATTCTCTGTCCATTCTACCTATTTTGCAGCCTTGAAGTTCTTTTCTACCTGGTCCCAGTTCACAACGTTGAAAAACGCATCGATGTACTCGGCACGGCGGTTCTGGTACTTCAGATAATACGCGTGCTCCCACACGTCCAGACCGAGAATCGGTTTCTTTCCGTCACTCAGCGGGTTGTCCTGGTTGGGAGTACTGGTGATTTCCAGTTTACCGTTGTTTACGACAAGCCAGGCCCAGCCACTTCCAAAGCGACCGGTTGCGGCTGCGGCGAACTTCTCCTTGAACCCGGCAAAGCTGCCGAAGGTACTTTTGATCGCATCGCCAACGGAACCGGACGGTTCGCCACCGCCTGTGGGGCTCAGAATAGTCCAGAACATTGTGTGATTCACATGACCACCGCCGTTGTTCCGGACCGCAGCCTTGACCGAGTCGGGAAGGGAGTTCACCTTGGCTACCAGAGCCTCGGCGTCCTGTTTTTCGTATTCCGTGCCTTCCACTGCGGCGTTGAGTTTTGTCGTATAACCGACGTGGTGTTTGTCATGGTGTACGCGCATCGTCGCTTCGTCGATGTGCGGTTCCAGTGCGTTGTACGCATAGGGGAGATCGGGTGTCTTAAAAGCCATTTATAGCCTCCTTCATCATTTCCCCAAATTTAATGATGATTCACCGAAAAGGCAAATATATCCCGTCATCCGGGACGGCTCCACCGACAGACCGGGGCTCCGCGTCGGCCAAAATCTGAAAGTACTCTTGGAGTTGCTTTTTGGATTCAGCAACAGAAACATACCGGGCATTGAACCTTGGCAGGGCCGCTGTAACAACCTCACCGGGCAAACCCATCCCCGCTTCCGCCGCCAGTTTGCCGCCGTGAACCGGATATGCGGTTACTTCGTCCCACCCGGCGCGGATCGCAGCCAGCGCCTCACGTACCGCATCCGGTGATTCCTCTGCGACGTCACGCCGTACCAGAACAACCGTCTGGGGGTAGGCCGAACCGTGAAGATCTTCCCATGCTGCCTGAAAATCAAGGACAACCCTCATGTCACTCCGCCGAGTCAGCACCTGCGTCACAAACGGTTCCGGTAGAACGGCAAGGTCCACTTCGCCGGCGCTTGCCATCTGGGCGAGTTCAATATGCCCGTATCGGTAGTCCAGTTCCAGATCGTTTTGTGGGTCTACCCCATTGGCCGAAAGTATGTGCCGAAGCATGATATCCGGACCGGCACCACGACTTAAGGCCTGCACTTTTCGTCCTCCCAGGTCGGACCAGTCGGAAATTCCGTCATCTGTACCGACCACGTAGAGCAGCCCCCAGAGCGTCACCGCACCGATCTGTACGGGAATACCCCGGTTGTAAAGCTGAGCGGCCATGTTGGTCGGAACCATGCCGATGTCAACTTCACCGGAGGCCAACCGACCCACCATCACGCTCGGCTCCGGAACCAGTTCTACCGTGAGGCTGCTGTAAGTTCCCACTACCGGCCCATTTACGATAATCGGCGCCACCCCAACCCCGGTCGGCCCTCGAAAGGCACCGATGACGATGTCCCGCTGTTTTGTCGGGTTAGCGCCGTCTTCTGCAGCAAGACCTGTCGGCCACAGGAAGACGGCTGCAACAGTCAGTAATACCAACAGTGAAGTTCTGCCGTGTCGGTTTTTCTCTAAGTTTTTCATTGTTTCCTCCGTAAAGCATCCAGCGTTTCCCGGTCCCATCCGTCCCGGACCGCTGAATCCATCCTGTCGGCGAACTCCGGGTCATTCAGGACAATAGCACCCTTCAGGATATCTTCCGGTGACCAGTAGTACCCGTAGTAACGATTTTTGACCTCGAACTCCTCGACTCGATAGCCTTCATAGGTCCGCGGTTTTCCGATCGAGTAGATGTCCAGGCCGAACACCGTTGTTCGCAGCGGAAACGGCCGGCGATCGTACCGGGCGTCCCCCCCGGCTGCGTTGGTCCCCGCAACGGCCCCCTGGGCTGCCGCTTCTTCCCAGAGATAGCTGATATGTCCATCGGGAAGTTCGGCGCAGTCACCGGCGGCAAACACGGCAGGATCATCGGTACGAAGGTGTTCATCCACAATAACACCCTTGCCTACTGCAAGACCGGCCTGTCCTGCCAGGTCCGTCCTTGGTGTCACACCGATGCAGAAGACAACCATATCGAAGTGGCCCGAGTGCTTCAGCATTTCAACCGACCAGGAGCGCTTTTTGTTCTTTTCGAAAGAGATGATCTCTTCATGAAAGAAGAGCTTCAACGACTTTGACGTCAGGACATCTTCCAGAATCTCGGCAGATCGGGCACTGAGCTGCCGCGGCATGAGCTGCGGGGTTGCCCCGGCGAGGGTCACCTTTTTTCCCGCTCTAATCAGCTGATGTGCCACTTCCACCGCCAGGACACCCATACCGGCAACCAGTACGGTCCGGGCTCTCTTGCTCTCCCCTTTCAGTTCGTACAGGTCCCGGACATTCCGAACCACAAAAAACGAACCCAATTCATGGGTACGAACGAGTTTGGGGAAGATTGGAATTGCGCCGGTTGCAATGACCAACGACCCGTAGTTGATGACCTGGTCTCCCACAGTAACGGTCTTGTGGTCACGCTGTATACCGACTGCAGCTACACCGTCGATGCGGTCTATACGCTTGTCTTGGAACCAGCTCTCATCGGCAAGCGGGACAAGGTCGTGGCTGTTACCGGAATTCAACGATTTCGAAAGCAATCTCCGGTCATATGGGGGGGGATCTTCCTCGTTCACAAGAAGTATGGACGAGGTATCGTTTTCTTTTCTGGCCGCTGCTGCTGCTGCAAATCCCGCGCTTCCCGCGCCCAGGACAACGACGTCAACACTTCGCTCCATGGCTGCATCTCACTCCGTCTTGTCGAATGTAACACGCCCCTCTATACTCATGCAACGATGTCGGATTACAACGTAACTTTCGCAGGCCTTCCCCTGGAAAGCCCTTTACTCATCGAAACTGATTCCGATTTGCTGGATGTCGGCGTGGCCCGGCAGTGTCGTGAAGCTGGTGCCGGAGGTATCCTCTTTCCCGTTCTGGACGAAAAGCGGCTGAACCGTCGTATCGACAGCCAGGAGCTTACCGAAAACAACCAGGACGATCAGGGAAAACGTGATTCTGAGCGAATTCTCCGTCGGTTGAACACCGATGAATACCTGGACAGTCTGGAAAATGCCGTTCGAGAACTGGATATCCCCATCATCGGGTCACTCCAGTGCGACCGCAGGGGACAGTGGTTTGCCCTGGCACAGCACATGAAAGACGCCGGTGCAAAGGCCATCGAAATTCGGCCGTACCGTCATGACCTTCATCGCCTTGAACGGAGCGCCCAGATAGAAAAGCACATCCTGCGAACTACGGCGTATATCTCCGATCGGCTTGAACTTCCGCTGGTAGTGCGAATTCCCGCATTTATGCACGGAGTACAACCCTTTGTCCAATCTCTTGGTGAAGCGGGGGCTGCCGGTATTCTGATTGAACAACCCGAGTCGATTCACGGTGTTAACGTCGAGGCTATGACTCTCACCAATGCCGGTGACGACAAGACCGCCGACCAGGCCGCATTTATCACCTCTCTTTCGGTGTGCCGCAGCTTGTACCGACGCGTTAACACTCACATCGCCCTCAGAGTTGCTGATACGACCGCCTCTGCCGTGGTCATGGCTCTCATGGGCGGTGCCACGGTAACCACCGTTCCTGTGGATGGCCAGGACGCGGACGGCGCGGCCCTGCTGGTGCGCCGGCACCTGACCTACCTGAAAAAGTGGATGACCACCCATTCCATGACGAGTCTTTTCGATTTTCGCGGTGTTATCAGCGAGTCCCGGTTACACAGCTCACTGGAAAACTGAAACGAGGCCTCGGAAAAACCACCTGATTCGGTCGATCAACCTCGTAAATAAAGAACCTTGTTCGACCGGTTGCGCCAAAACGACCGGTCTTTCAGCCACGACGTGTCCGTCAACCGAATACAGTACAGTACCCACCGCGTGGCCGGCATCAGCGGGAGCCCAGATATCCGGTGTTACTTCAACGGAGCGTGTTACCGCAGACAGGGTATTCAGCGGAAGCACCATATCCGGGCCCTTTTTCAGAACCGGAAGGGTCGTTCGAACGCGGCCGCCCCATACGGCAATCGGTTCTAACTCGGAAACGGTAAATGCAACTCGGCGGTAGTTCTCAAAACCCCAGTCCAGCAGCGTTTCGGCGTCTTCACTTCGTTTTCGGCCGCCCTCGGTGTGGCTTGCCGCGTCGACACCCAGGACGACCACTATCAGCCGTCGGTCGTCTCGCTTGGCTGTAGCGGCAACGTTGTATCCACTCTCTTCTATAAACCCCGTTTTCAGCCCGTCGGCCCCCTCATATTCCTGAATAAGGGTATTCCGGTTGAACTGACGGATAGAACCTCCCAGCAGCTTTCCTCCGGGGTAGTGTTGTGCCTCAGGATAGGTGAACGACGGAACAGAGGCGTAATCGGTAAGAAGCTCCGGATGTCGGGCGATCAGTTTTCCGGTGAACCGGGCGAAACCTTCAGCCGTTATCCTGTTTGCTCCGCTCAGCCCGGCGGGCTCCTCAAAATAGAAATCCCGGAATCCCAGACGCAGGGAGGTTGCGTTCATGTCTCTCGCAAAAACCGACACCGATCCGGCTACCCGCAGGGCGACTTCGACGGCTGCGTCGTTACCACTGGATATCATCAGCCCCCGAAAGAGGTCGCGACCGGACACAAGCTGATCCGGACCGAGAAACATCAGGGAGCTGCCCGGTGGCATTGCCGATGCCCAGGCGGCCGGGGACACGGGATGGGGAACATCCAGGTCGAACCGATCCTCTTCCATAGCGTCGAGGGCGGTGTAAATCGTCATCAGTTTTGTCAGAGATGCCGGCGCCCACGGCTGGTTCTGGTTGTGTCCGTAGAGGAGAGTCCCCGTCTCGTAGTCCAGGAGCGCCGCTGAACCGGCGTATTTGATCTGTGGCGAGCCGGGTCCGTAGTAATCCGGTAATCCCGCCGTGTATACCGTATCGCCAACGGCATCCGTGCCGGTGTCCGTGCCCGCAAAGGCGTCCGACGAGGCGGCAGGATTGACCAAGTCGGCAGGATCCGCCGGGAGGAAAAGGGAAAGAAAGAGAAAAAACAACGGTACAAAAGCGGTTCTGGTTTTCATAGTGTGTCGGCCATAACAATACTGACGGGCCACGGCAGATACGTCAAGAAAGGTGCGGCGCTGCGGCAGTGTGGTGGTCTCTCAGTTTTTTAGCGCTTCCACGACCTCGGACAAAACTCTTTCGGTATCTTCGTTGGGTACCTGGCAGGTACCTGCGTTGGCATGGCCGCCGCCGTTGTACTTTGCCATGAGCTCGCCGATATTGGCCGTGCAGCTGCGGTTGAAGATCGACTTCCCCACCGTCAGAACGGTATTCTGCCGGCGAAAGCCCCAGATAACCTGGACCGACACATTTGCGTCCGGGAAGAGCGCGTACTTCACAAAACGGTTGCCCGCATAGATCGTCTCTTCACCCCGCAAGTCGATGACCAGGACGTTCCCGTGGAGTTGACCTGTATCGTTCAGCTGAGTCCGGAATTTTTCCTGGTGATCGTAGTACAGTTCCACCCGTTCGGCTACGTCGGGCAGTGCCAAAATATCGTCAATATCGTGGTCTCCGCAGTACTCGATAAGATCCATCATGAGCTGATAATTACTGATACGAAAGTTTCGGAACCGTCCCAGCCCCGTACGGGCGTCGGTAATAAAGTTAAGTAGATGCCAGTCTTGCGGATCCAGGACCTCCTCCCGGGTAAACTGCGCGGAATCCGCCTTGTCCACAGCGGCCATCATCTCCTCGCTTATGGACGGGAACGCCTCTGCTCCACCGTAATAATCGTAGACCACTCGGGCCGCACTCGGTGCACCGGGATCGATGATGTAGTTGTCATGAGTTCCGGAACGGACAGTTTCGGACTCATGATGGTCAAACGCGAGGTGAACTCCCTCGACAAAGGGCAAATTGGTGGTGATATCATCACCGGATATTGCGATCAACCCGTCCTGCATGTCCTTGGGATGGACAAATTTGATATCGTCAATGAGATTCTGACTCTTCAGTAAAACCGCGCATATCAGCCCGTCGAAGTCACTACGCGTCACCAGCCGGTATTTCTTGTCGTCGGTTGCCATAATCCCTCCGGATGAACCGAAGTCTACTCGAGATTTTTCCCTTTCTCAAGTGAACCTCTTTCAAAACAGTGATTTTGAAAGAGGTTCCCACCAACCCACC
>JBAYPC010000025.1:0-13224 GCA_041677905.1 Alkalispirochaeta sp.
CACGAGTCTACCGACGGGCCGGTCCTTGTCCACGCGATGGCGGTCCACGACCGGTACGGAGACCCCCTTGGTTCGGTCGCTTTTCTGTACCGCCCACCCGACGACACCCGTCTGAAGTGCCTCTACCACCTTTCCGACCGGGAGTCCCAAGTCTACCGCCACCTCCTGACCGGCCGGACGCTGCGAGCGATCGGTGAGCGCCTCCATATCACGGAGCGCACGGTGAAGGCGCACGTCCACAGCATCTATAAAAAAACTGAAACGGGAAATCGAAGGGGCCGCCGGGCAGCGCGGCTTTTTGAGCCGGGTGGGGCCCGGCTGAACGGTGGGAAGCAGCGGCGGAACCGGGCCACCGGCGGTGGGCCGGTTCCGCCGTAAACGGAACCGGATGGTTCAATATTCAATTTCCGTGTAGTGTAAGTTTGATGAGTGTACAGAAATCACCAAAAGAAGCTGGGTTGGACCGGCGGATTATGGCGTTGATTCCGGAGGGGCTTGGGGAGATTGCGGAAGCGATGCTTCACGATGAGGAGATCAAGGCGCTGCAGGACTACGCAAATGTGGTCAGTATCAGGCGGCTGGGATACAACGATCACGGGCCGGTGCATATGCGGAAGGTGGTGGTGAACGCGCTGAAGTTTGCCCATCTGCTGCAGGGTGCGGGTATTGCGATGAGTCTTGAGGCGGATGGGGTGGGTACCTTTGAGGACAGTATTTTTGTGCTGTTGTCGGCGGGGCTGCTGCACGATGTCGGTATGTCTCTGACGCGGCAGGACCATGAGAACTACAGTGTCGAACTGGCCAAGCCGATTGTGGAGCGGTATCTGGAGCGGTTATATCCGAATGACGTGACGAAGCGGGTTGTGCTGCGGTCGATGGTTCTGGAGGCGATTATCGGCCATATGGCGATGATCCGGGTGTACTCGCTGGAGGCGGGGCTGATTTTGATCGCCGACGGGTGTGACATGGAAAAAGGTCGGGCCCGCATTCCGATGCTGCTGAACGCAGAGGCCCGGGTGGGAGATATCCACAAGTACTCGTCATCGGCGGTGGAGCGGATTACGATCGGCACGGGTGAGGAGCGGGCGATTCGGATTGAGATTGAGATGTCCCAGTCGGTGGGGTTTTTTCAGGTTGAGGAGGTGTTGTTCCCCAAGCTGAACATGAGTCCCGCCAAGCACTACGTTGAACTGTTCGCCGGGGTTATCGGTGAGGAGCCCCGGCGGTACCTGTAGGTTTGGTAGTTCGACTAGAAGCCGGTAATTAAAAGATCCACTGCTGCCACTATGTCGGTTCGTGCATCTGCTGCAGTGGCAACGACTGGCCCGAGGATCCGGGCGAGTATTGCAGCCATTTCAGAAACGACCGCCACGTATCGTTGGCCCGCTATCTCGACGATTGGGTGTATTCGCGTGATTCGGTCGTCTCCGTCACGTATTTTCTGTACCGGAACCACGATCCGCGTCGCCAGAACGTCAAGATGGTCTGACTGAATATCCAGGATATATGGTGTGCGAGACCGGCTCTTCGGATCGATGTTGGTATGAATGTCAAATTGTGCCATCAGTATTCCGTCAAAAGGAACGGTAGTGTTCGCCAAATGTTCCTTCGGACTCGATCCTGCGGTTGTACGCTGCTATCGCGCTCTTGTTTTCCTGATGCCACTGTTCTTGCTCAGCACCGCGAAGATAGTCTCTCAGTGCCGCATCGAGAAAACGAGAAATGGAAATACCCCGACGACGCGCCTCGGTAAGCAGTACTTCATCAATCGTCACGTTTGTCCGTTTTTTTGTGGGTGCCATACACTGAGTATGGCACACGTCAAGTGTGTAAACAACCTCACACGCGTAGTTCAGTCTTGATCGACCAGAAATTTCTCTGCTTCCAGGGCGGCCATGCAGCCGGTTCCGGCGGCGGTGACGGCCTGGCGGAAGGTCTTGTCCTGGACGTCTCCGGCGGCAAAGACACCCGGTACGTTTGTGGCGGTGGATTTTCCGGTGGTAACTATGTATCCGGTCTCATCCATCTCCACCTGGTTGTTGAGGAAATCGGTGTTAGGCGTGTGGCCGACGGCGTAGAAGAGGCCGCCGGCTTCCAGGGTCTGCTCTTCTCCGGTTTTGTTGTTTCGCACTTTTACGTGGGTGAGGAGTTTTCCGTCACCAATCACCTCGGTGGCGTTGTGGTTCCACATGATCTCAATCTTTTTGTTGTCAAAGACGCGTTTCTGCATGGCCGCAGACGCTCTGAAGACGTCGCGTCGGACGAGCATGGTGACTTTGCTGCCGAACTTTGCCAGATAACTGGCCTCTTCACAGGCGGAGTCGCCGCCGCCGATGACTACCAGGGGTTTGTCCCGGAATATGGGCAGGGCGCCGTCGCAGACGGCGCAGGCGCTCATGCCGCGCTGCCAGTACTGCTCTTCACCGGGCAGGCCCAGGCGTCGTGCGGTGGCTCCGGTGGCGATGATAAGCGTCTCGGCAAGGACTTCGGTTTTACCTGAGGTTACTTTGAAGGGGCGGCTGGAGAGGTCTACTGCGTCTACGGTGGCAGTTTTTATCCGTGTTCCGTATCGGATGCTCTGTTTGCGCATTTCGTCCATGAGGACGGGGCCGGAGATGCCTTCCGGGAAGCCTGGGTAGTTTTCAACCTCTGTGGTAGTGGTCAGCTGGCCGCCTGCGGCTACGCCGCCGGCCATGAAGCCTTCAAACATGAGGGGGTTCAGGTCGGCTCGGGCGGCGTATACGGCGGCGGTATGTCCCGCCGGTCCCGATCCGATGATTATTACTTTCTCTACATCTTGTGCCATTCGTGTTGCTCCTGTAGGTCTTGATGGATTTCATATATAGTATATATATAATGGTGTGGGCCGCCAACCCCGGAATTACACGGACGTGGTGTTGTGGGCGTGGCTTTGCAGGCTTCGCGTTGTAAGCGTCGCGTTGTGAATGGGGTGAATTGACAGCACCACCGATCCCGACTACGATAGTCAAACTCACACCACCAAAGGAATTCACATGGTAGATACACGCGTACAGTATATGGGGATTGAGCTGAAAAACCCGTTTGTTGTTTCCAGCTCCAGCCTCACCGATTCGGCGGCAAAAGTAAAAAAATGTGAGGACCACGGCGCAGGAGCGGTTGTCCTGAAGTCTCTCTTTGAAGAAGAGATTCAGGCTGAAATTGACTCAAGCATGGAGGGGGCCGAACATACTGAGGCAATTGACTACATTCGGGAGATTCAGACCGGTGCCGGGTTGAAGCGGTACACCACCCTGATTCGGGATGCCAAAAAGGCGGTATCCATACCGGTTATTGCAAGTGTCAACGCGGTGACCCACAACTGGTGGGAAAAACACGTTCCGTCCCTGGCAGAGGCCGGCGCGGATGCGATTGAACTCAACATTTCGCTGATGCCCTACGACTACAAGGACAGTGAAGCTGCAGTCCGCGATTTCTATGTCAAGACGGTGGAAACGGTCTGTAAGAGCATCGACATTCCGGTGACGGTTAAAATCGGCTACCACTTCACCGCCATTCCTGCGGTTGTAGACGCTCTCATCTGGGCGGGGGCCAAAGGGGTGGTTCTTTTCAACCGGTTTTACCAGCTTGACATCGACATCAACAACCTTCAGTTGAAAAGCGGCTCTCCTATGAGCACTCCCGGTGATCTGGCGCTGCCGTTGCGGTGGATTACGATGCTCTACGGAAAGACGGAGGCCGAACTGGCCGCCTCAAGTGGTATTCACAAGGGAACCGACGCGGTAAAGGCCCTTCTGGCAGGTGCCCAGGTGGCGTATGTCTGCTCTACCCTGTACAAAAACGGGTATGAACACCTGAAGACGATGCAGACTGAACTGGAGGAGTGGATGGCGAAACAGAACTTTGAATCGATACCATCATTCCGCGGCAGGTTGAGTCAGAAACGCAGCGACAAACCGGAGACCTTTGAACGTCTGCAGTATATCCAGGCGCTGGTGGGCCAGTCCTAAGCGGCCGGCAGTCCTAAGCGGCCGGCAGTCCTAAGCGGCCGGTTGGCGAACGTCATCAGACGAGGCCGGCAAAACCTCCGAAGGCCAGAGCAAGCAGCCCTGCGGTGACCAGAGAAATCGGTGCTCCTCTCATTCCTTTGGGAATATCCAGGAGGGCCATCTTTTCCCGAATACCCGCAAAGATGTACAGGGCAAGGAGGAAGCCGACGCTGCTGCCGATGGCAAAAACGACGCCCTGGGCCATGGTGTACTCCCGACCAACAACGAGTATAGCCACACCAAGAATTGCACAGTTAGTCGTAATCAGAGGCAAAAACACCCCCAGAGCCTGATACAACGCCGGACTTACCTTCTTCAGAACTATCTCGACCAGCTGTACCAGAGACGCAATGACGAGGATGAACGCCACTGTCTGCAGAAAGGTCAGTCCCAACGGGACCAGAATCAGGTTCTGAATGAGATGGGTGGCAATTGTGGCCATGGTCATGACAAAAATGACGGCCATCCCCATACCGACGGCGGTAGACAGGCGACCACTGACGCCCAAAAACGGACAGATACCGAGAAACTGGGACAGTACTATGTTGTTTACCAGTACGGCACTGATAATGATGATCAGGTATTCCATAAAAGCACTCCTTCCGGGCGTTATGCGCCGGACCCCGCTTTAACGGTGACTTCGTGCTGCCGGGCCGCCCGTTGTAACGCTGCCTGTTCAGCCCGCTCTCTGAGGGAGTTCACCACCGCAATCAGAAATCCCAACGCGATAAATGCGCCGGGCGGCATGATAAAAATCAGAATGGGATTCTCCGCCAGAAATGGAAGAGGTGCGCCGAAGATTGCCCCTGCCCCAAGGATTTCCCGCACGCTGCCAAGCAAGGTCAGGGCAAAGGCAAAGCCCAACCCCATACCGAGTCCGTCTACTACCGAGGCCAGGACACGGTTCTTACTGGCAAACGCCTCGGCCCGGCCGAGGATGATGCAGTTCACCACGATAAGGGGGATAAACAGACCAAGCTGGGCGTGCAGGGCCGGTACATACGCCGCCATCACCAGGTCAATTATCGTCACGAAGCTGGCAATGATGACGATAAACGCCGGGATCCGAACTTTGTCGGGTATCAGGTCTTTGACGAGAGCCACGACGACATTACTTCCGATTAGGACTGCCGTTGTTGCGAGGCCCATTCCAAGACCGTTAATAGCGCTGGAGGTGACCCCCAGGGTAGGACACATGCCAAGGAGCAGTACAAAAACTGGGTTCTCCCTGATAAATCCCTTAAGAAACTCCTTTTTAAGGCTTATGTCGCTCATAGTTGTTCTCCTGCGGGTTCAACGGCTGGGGCGGCTTCGACGGCGGCCCAGGCGCGGTTTATGGCGTCACAGAACGCCCGGGAGGTGATGGTTGCAGCCGTTATGGCATCCACATCTCCACCGTCTTTGGCCACGGCCAGACCACCGACGACGTTCATACCGTTAAACTGGTCCTGAAATGCCCGGTCGGTCATTTTTGCTCCGAGTCCCGGTGTTTCGGTATGCGAGAGAACGGCCGTTCCGGTGATCTCACCGTTTGCGGAAAACCCGACCATGATCGTAACCGGGCCGCCGTAGCCGTCGTTACTGTAACTGCGTACCGCCGTTCCCACCGTTACGTCGCCCTGCCGGGCCGGGTATATCTCCACATTTTTGAACCCCTCGACGGTAATTGCCTCATCGGTCGGTGCATTGTCGAACGGTTCGGGCACAACCGACGTGACGGCGTCGATCTGCCGTTGCCGTGCCTGCTCGTCCAGAATCGGTTTGGTGACGCTGTAGGTTCCGGCGAGGGCGGCCGCCGAAATCAGCGCAATGAGGGTCAATACGATGAACATGTTCGGTAACGTCGATTCAAGCCGCTTCATCATGCGCCCCCTTTCGATGGAGCCGTCTTGCCGTAGCCAAACTTGCGCGGTTTAATATGGCGGTCAATCACCGGCACAAAAGCGTTCATGATCAGTATTGAGTAACTCACCCCTTCGGGAAAACCGCCGAAGAGCCGAATAACGCCTGCCAGGATACCGGCGGCGCCGGCAAAGACGATCTGTCCCAGAATAGACATCGGAGAGGTCGTCATATCAGTCACCATAAACCACGCACCCAACATGGCACCGCCGGCCAGAATGTGGTACAGGGGGTCGATATACGTTGTCGGGTCAATCAGCCAGGCAACACCGGTTACCACAGCCAGTCCGGCCAGGTAAACAAAGGGAACCATCCAGGGGATAAAACCTCTCCAGATGAGGAAGAGACCGCCAATGAGTACCGCCAGTGCGCTGACCTCCCCGATACAGCCCCCCACATTTCCG
This sequence comes from Alkalispirochaeta sp., assembly GCA_041677905.1. Taxonomy (GTDB): domain Bacteria; phylum Spirochaetota; class Spirochaetia; order DSM-27196; family Alkalispirochaetaceae; genus Alkalispirochaeta. Next base: position 6,335 of record JBAYPC010000025.1, read on the forward strand.
ATAAAGAGACTGCCATAGGAGGGGAGCTGATCTGCTATTGCAGCCAGGCCACCGCCGGCCGCCTCTTTGATCAACCCCAACGGCGTTGCCGCGGTTACCGCGTCCAGGTTCCAGGCGGCAAATCCGTGTGCACCGGGTACCGGCCAGGTGGTCATATCTACCGGAAAACTCACCAACATAAAAGCCCGGCCGACCAGGGCGGGGTTGAAGGGGTTGTTCCCAATACCGCCGAAGGCCATTTTGGCGACACCAATGGCGATAACCGCGCCGACAACGATCTGCCAGAGGGGAATACCCGCCGGGACGTTGAACGCCAGAAGCATTCCCGTCACAACGGCCGATCCGTCGGTAATTGTGGTTGTCTCTCGATGAAAGAGATACCGTACAATCAGATGCTCTACTACCACACTTGAGCCGACTGCAACCAGCGTTACCGCCAGCGCCCGAAGCCCGTAGAAATAAACGCCCACCAGCGTGGTCGGCACCAGTGCCAGAACAACCGACCACATGATCCGGGCAACCGACACATCACTCCGCTCATGGGGCGGCAGGGCGACTATCAGCCCGTCCCGTGCTGCTTGTGTACTCATAGTTCCTCGCTTACTTTCCCGCCCGGACAGTTGCCCGGGAGCGCTGCAGGGCGCCTACCGTTGTTTTTCCAAGTCGAATCCAGTCGAGAATGGGACGGTTCGACGGACAGGTGAAGTTGCAGCTGCCGCATTCGATACAGTCCATAACCCCTTCCCGTTCCGCATCTTCCCATAGTTCCGCCTGGACCAGTTTTTCCAGAAGATACGGTTCCAGCCCCATCGGGCACGCCCCGACACACCGGGTGCAGCGGATGCAGTTCTGTACGGTCAGACGACGCGCCTCTGCGGCATCGATAAAGATGAGACCGCCCGACCCTTTGGTGACCGGCACAGTCAGGCTGGTAATGCTCTTGCCCGTCATAGGTCCGCCCATAACGATCTTGCCCGTCCCTTCGGGCATACCGCCTACGGCATCCACTAACGCCTGAACGGGCGTACCGATACGAACGCGAAAGTTACCGCCCCGTCCGGCGGCCACCAGGTTCTTTCCCGTCACCGTTACAATGCGATCGATAAACGGACGCCCCTTCTGTACGGCGTGGTACACGGCAATTGCCGTGCTGACGTTACTGACGACACACCCGACATCCAAAGGAAGTCTGGCGCTGGGCACCTCCCGTCCGGTAGCCGCCTTGATCAGTTGTTTCTCACCACCCTGGGGGTACTTCACCCGAAGGGGAAGCACCTCGATGGTTCCCTCAGGGATTAACCCGGCGGCTCCCTTGTCACCGATCACCTTCTGCAGGTGTTCAATCGCATCGGGCTTGTTGTTTTCGATACCTATCCAACTCCGGGTGACCCCCAGAGCCTTCATCAGAATCCGGGTCCCCACCAATAGCTGTTCCGCCATTTCCAGCATGAGCCTGTGGTCGGCTGTGAGATACGGTTCACACTCCACACCGTTGATAATCAGAGTATCTACCGATTTCCCCTCGGGAATAGAGAACTTCACCGCCGTCGGGAAGGTCGCTCCGCCGGCACCGACGACACCGCCTTCGGCAATCGCCGCAACGATTTCTTCCGCCGATGCGGTCACCTCTTCAATCACCTCCGGGGTGGTGTCTACGGACGGTTCCCATTCATCTCCATCGACGGTGATAAGAACCGCCTGTCGTCGGTACCCCTGGGCGTCCACAACGGTGTCGATCTTTTTCACCTTGCCGGACACACTGGAGTGAACCGGCGCTGAGATAAAACCCGACGCCTTTGCCAGGAGGGTCCCGACTTTTACTTCGGATCCCCGTTCGACCACCACTTCGGCGGGCTTCCCGATGTGCTGGGATACCGGAATTGCCACCTCTTTGGGAAGGGGCAGTTCTTCAATTGCCTTGCCGACGGTAAGTTTGTTTTCCGGCGGATGAACCCCACCGATCTTAAAGGTCTTTAGTTTCTGCATTGGTGCTCCTCAACGTTCCGTTGCCTCAGGTGGCGGCCGGTTCCTTTACCGTTTTTTTCGGCTTGGGTTTGGGCGGCTCAAAGGTTGCCACAATCGCGTTGGTCGGGCAGACCGGTACACACTTGCCACATCCGATACATTTATCCGGATCGATATAGGCGAGGTTGTTCTCAATGGTAATAGCCTGGACGATGTTGTCGCACGTCTTTTTGCACAGGCCGCAGCCGATACACGCCACGGCACAGTTCCTCTTGGCAACGATGGCAGGCTCGGTATTACGACAGTTCACCCAGACGCGACGGCTCTTTCGTCCGACCGGACGTATTTCAAAGAGATTCCGGGGGCAGGCGGTGACACAGGCGCCGCAGCTGGTACATTTTTCTTCATCGACTTCGGGCAGCCCCGTCACCGGATTCATCGAAATAGCACCAAAGGGACAGGCAACTTCACAATCGCCGTGCATGAGGCACCCAATGGGACAGCCGCTTTCTCCGGCAAAGGTACTGTGGGCCAGAGCACAGCTCTTGGGACCATCGTAGTTCGACTTGGCCGGGGCAAGTTCACAGCTTCCACCGCATCTCAAGACCGCAACGGTTGGTTTGATATCTCCGGCGTCAAGGCCGAAATACCGACCGATGTTCTTCATCGTCTCCTGCCCACCGGGCGGACAGTTGAGATGTGAGATATCCCCGGAATCGGCGGCATCCACAAGGGCGGAAGCCATACCGGAACACCCGGGAAAACCACAGGCTCCGCAGTTGATCCCCGGCAGCATCTCGGTCACCTCCGAAACACGGGGATCCTCCTCAACGGAAAATTTACGGGCCGTTACATATAGAATCGTCGCAAACGCTGCGGCAGCTACGCCGAGAGTAAGGACGGAATAGAGTATTATCTGACTCACTGGACACCTTCCTTCTGAAGTGTTGGTAATGGTATTGCGTCAAATCTGATTGTCTTTTTGAAGTAATCCCGAGTTAGGTACAAGATGCCGTAATAGGGAACGAGAAGAAACAACCCCGCCAGAGCCGAAAGTTCTTCTGAACCGAGGGGCCTTCGGAGTGCGAACAGAGCCGCCACGACGATGAAAAGTGGCAGCACAAAGGCAAACAGAACTCCAAGCCAGCCGTACCTTTCTTCCATGTCGATACGCACTGACATGTTCGGCGTCAGCCCTCCGGTGTGGGACGCGTGTATCGTCTTTGCGCTTGTTTCTCCGGCCCCACAGATGTTCTTGATCTTGCAGGAGGCGCAGGCGCTCGTCTGTACTATCTGTATATCCGCAGTATTTCCGTCAACGGAGACAACTCTACCGTTTCGGCTGACTACCCGGCATTGGTTTTCGGGATGATTCATGGTTGTGCCTTGTCCAGGATGTGGCGTTTCGAAGGTAGTATAAATGAGGGATTGTGCTTTTGCAACGACTTTCACGATAAAGACACATTTAAGTCGTAACAACTCCCAATCAATTATTATTACAATTTTTATCAGGTATTATCTGCCACTATTACCTGCCAGCTGTGGAGTTCTCAACCACAGCGTTTCCGGTGTAGGTTGGCTCCGATGAAAAAGATCAGATTGCAAATGGTTCTGGGCAACGTCGCCCGGGGGGCCGCAATTGGAGCGGCTAATACGGTGCCCGGCGTCAGCGGTGGTACGATCGCCGTGGTCACCGGGATCTACGACAGACTTATTCACGCCGCCGGCAATATCTTCACCCGAAACTGGAAGAACCACCTTTCCTTTCTGTTTCCCGTTCTGGTCGGCATATTTCTGGGAATCGTCGGGTTTGCCTGGGTAATCGAATTCGGGCTCGACCGGGCTCCGGAACAGACGTTTTTCTTTTTTATCGGCCTGATCGGGGGAAGCGTTCCCTTTGTGTACGGGCAGGTTCGCGGTGAACCGGCGCGACCGATGGACATAGCAATAGGACTGATCGCTTTGGGTGTTCTCGTGGTACAGGCGCTGTACGGGAATCGCCCCATTGGCGATGCCGTTACCGCCGTCACCATCACCACGGTTCTCCCCCTGATGGGAGCCGGGGTTATCGCATCCGCCACTATGATCATTCCGGGGGTGAGCGGTTCGTTTGTCCTGTTGATAATTGGTATGTACAGCACCTTTTTACAGGCCGTCCGACAGGTAAACTTTCCCGTTCTGGCCGTTCTGATCGTCGGGGCCGTGATCGGACTTGTCTCAGTCAGCAAGGGTATGAGCCTGCTCCTCTCCCGATACCCTCGACAAACCTACTGGTGTATCCTGGGCCTGGTGGCCGGTTCCATCGTCGGTATCTGGCCGGGAGTATCATCGGTGTCGGCGGCCCTTGGTGACCTTGTCATGGCGGCGGTTGGGGCGTTTCTTGCGGTTGCCCTTGGGAAAAAAAAGGAACAGGATACGGTATAACGAGACTGTCCGGTTAATAGGGGTTGACGATTCCCAGTCGTTCCATGCGGCTACGTAACCGTCGTTCGGTAATTTCAAGCTCCCGGGCCGCTTTGGACTGGTTTCCCCCGTTCCGCTCTAACGCCGCCAGGACAAGGCGTCGCTCAAGAGCGTGTATCTGTTCATCCAGTGAGACCTCTTCTCCAAGCGGTTCATCGTCACAAGCGGTCGTGTCACCTGGGTGTTCCGGCTCCTCACGGACAAACGGCGGTAAATCATCTTCAGTTATGAGGGGGCCCCTGCTCAAAACAACCGCCCGTTCCAGGATGTTTTCCAGTTCCCGGATATTTCCGGGGAAGCGGTACCGGACCAGGTAGTTCAAGGCCCGCCGGGATATTCCGTCGACGGACCGGTTGTTCTGCCGGGCATAACGTTTGATAAAGCGTTCGGTCAGAAGGGGGATGTCCAACCTTCGTTCCCGAAGCGGTGGTATTTCTATGCTGATGACGTTAAGACGGTAGAACAGATCCTCTCGAAACTCACCGTCCTTCACCATTTCTTCCAGATTGCGGTTGGTTGCCGTGACGATCCGCACATTCAGCTTTACAGCCGTTTCACTACCCAGGGGGTAGACCTCCCGGAACTGGATTGCCCTCAGTAGTTTGACCTGCGTGTACAGCGGAATATCGCCCAATTCATCGATAAAGAGAGTCCCGCCGGCAGCGCGTTGAAAGTACCCTTCCCGTTCACCTGTCGCCCCGGTAAAGGCACCTTTCCGGTGACCAAACAACTCACTTTCTACGAGCGTTTCGGGAAAGGCCGCAACGTTTACCGGTACAAACGGTCCTGCCGCGCGGGTGCTGTGTGCATGAATAAGACGGGCCATCACTTCCTTACCGGTCCCGCTTTCCCCGTGGATCAGCACAGACGATTCCGTACCGGCTGCCCGGGACGCCATGCTCAGGGCACGTCGCATAGACTCGGCGTTGGTCTCACCGAAACTCGGTGCAAGGTCCTTCGACCCGCCAGAGACCGTCAGGTCCTCAGGAGTGGTTGTCGTGGTCTGGATTTCCCGTTCCCGACGATGCCATTCCAGGGACGATATGAGAATCTGCTGAATGTCCTGAGGACGAAGCGGTTTGACAAGGTAATCCCGGACTCCTTTTTTCAGGAGTTTCACCGCATCTTCTACCGATTCAAAAGCGGTCATGACGACGATCGGGATCAACGGATTGATCGCCAGGCTGTGCTGCACGACGTCAACAGCGGTTCCATCGGGCATACGCTGATCGGTGAGGACCATATCCACCGGCCGGTCATCCAGAACCGCCAGAGCGGCCGAAACGTTTTCGGCAGGTATCACCTCAATGAGTGGGTATTCGAGCTTTGATGCCGCAGTTTTGATGATCTCCAGCTGAACCGGATCATCGTCAACGGCCAGAACAACACTTTTTTCCATTGGTATGACTACAGTTTGATTTTCGGTCTTATCCGCGGACGTCTTGAATCCCTTGAATCCCTTGAATCCCGGGATGGTCCCGAAGAAAACGGCGGGCCCCACTCACAATTTCAGGAGGTATCCCGTGTCCGCCGCCAAACTCTGTGAATGTCACCGGGAATCCAGCCGTACCAAGCGATTCGGCCAGGGCAATTCCTTCGGCGAACGGCAGAACGATATCGTCTCGACCGTGACTCTGAAACACGGGGACCCCAGCGGCCCGGTCTGTGTGGGATGTTGAATCCTTCCACCAGGACTCTGCGATCAACGCACCGGAGAAAAGCAGAGCCGCCGCCGGCAGCGGCAGAGCAGGATCGGTCGCCCCCTGCCGGAGCAACTCAGCAACCACCATGGCACCTTGACTGAGCCCCCCGAGGACAAGTCGGCTCCAGTCTACACCGCGACTGTCTAACAGGGTCCGGACTTCTCCGGCGGCCTCGCTCAAACCCGGCGGCTCCATTTTCCTGAGATTCCGAAAGTAACTTCCCGTGAGGGCGGACTGAAGCGCCTCGCTTTCCCGGGGAAACCAGGCACGTCCGTAGGTCATACCGGCAAACGTGATAGGCACCGGCGCGTGGGGAAACTCCCATACCGGGGCAACACCGAGTTCCGGTCCCAGACCGATTAGATCATTTGCAGAGGCGCCAAATCCGTGCAGCAGGCACCCGGTCCAGCCGTCTGTCAAAGCGGCGGAATCTACAAAGTCGTTCTGTCTAAGATCAACCGTCACCGAATCAAGAGTATTTTCACTCATCCTCGTACACCTCACCTCCCAGACGCACCAACCATGCGTGTTCTTCTATGTACCTGCGTAATTTTTCGGCAACAGTGCAGACCGTTGCCCGCTCTTCGCCCCGAACCAGCAGCCACGCACGGTAATCGTAGCTGCCGTAAACGGGATAACTACCGATCGACACATCGGGGGCGTGGTCCTGCTCATCCCGAAGCCAGTCCGCAAAAAAACCCTCATCAACATTCACGTATATCTCGGCCGACCACATCCTGTTTCGTGGCGGCAAGAGGG